>JANNMP010000348.1:0-7443 GCA_031398015.1 Burkholderiaceae bacterium | reverse complement strand
GCCAAGCTGCTGTACCGCAGCAGCCAGGGCGCGACGCTGACGCCGCCCGGCCAGGCCTTTGTGCACCATGCCCGCCTGGTGCTGGGCCAGCTCGAGCACCTGCGCGGCGATCTGCAGAGCTTTGCCAAGGGCATCAAGGGCCATCTGCGGGTATTTGCCAACACCACCGCACTGGGTGAATTCTTGCCGCCGGTGCTGCGTGGCTACCTGCGCAGCCACCCCGATGTCAACATCGACCTGCGTGAACGCCTGTCACACGACATCGTGCGCGCGGTCGGCGAGGGCCAGACCGACATCGGCATCGTGGCCGGCGCGGTGCACACCCAGAACCTGGAGACCCTGCCCTACAGGCGTGACGCGCTGATGCTGGTGGTGCCACGCGGCCATGCACTGGCCGGCGGTGCGGCGGTGGCCTTTGGCGACACGCTGGACCTGGACCACGTCGGCCTGCACGAGGCCAGCGCGCTGCACGCCTTCCTGCGCCAGGCCTGCGACAAGCTGCACCGCGTGCTGCCCACCCGCATCGAGGTGGGCAACTTCGAGGCCGCCTGCCGCATGGTGGAAGCCGGTGTGGGCGTGAGCATCCTGCCCGGCTCGGCTGCGCGCCGCCATGCGCTGGCCATGGCCATCGACACCGTGCCGCTGGCCGATGACTGGGCACTGCGCCAGATGCAGATCTGCATGCGCAGCCTGCAGGCTTTGCCGGCGTTCGCACGTGACCTGGTTGACCTGCTGGTGGCAGATGCCGAAGCCGCGGATGTCACCAACCCGGTCACCAACCCGGCCACCAACCCGGGCACCAACCCGGGCACCGCGTCGGCTGCGGCCAGTGGTCGCGCCTGACACACCGGCGACAGGGCGAGCGCTCGCAATCCCCAACACCGGCTTGGAGCGCACAACGCATGATGCGCCGGGGGTGATGCCGGCCAGCGCCGCGCACGCTGACCAACAACCCATTGCCGGCTGAGCGCCGCACCAGGAGACAACCATGAAGAACACACGCAACACACTGCTGCGCAGCTGGCTGGGCGCCGCCGCGCTGGCCACCCTGGGCCTGGGCAGCGCTCCGGTGCTGGCACAGGCCGATTGGTGCAAGAGCAAGTGGGGCCCCAATGACCAGGTCGGCGCGCTGAACCTGCTGACACCGGCCATGACCCTGGCCGCCGCCAAGCTGATCAAGACCGGCAAGAGCTACCGCCTGGGCGTCGAAACCAATGCCCAGACACCGGCCTTTGCCACCCGCACCTGGGCGGTGCTGATCCAGCAGCCGGGCCAGGCCGGCGGCGCCACCATCGGGCCGACCAAGACCACCTACAACGACGACATCTACACCGGCTACACCGCAGTGGGCTCGCAGCTGGACGGGCTGGGCCACATCGGCGTGGACAACGTCTATTTCAACTGCAACAAGGCGGCTGACTTTGCCCAGGCCGACGGGCTGAAGAAGCTGGGCATCGAACAGGTGCCGGCCATCGCCACCCGCGGTGTGGTGCTCGACATGGTGGCCTACACCGGCAAGAACCCGGTGCCCGAGGGCACGGCCTTCAACCGGAAAGAGATCGACGAGCAGGCCCAGCGCCAGGGCATCAGCATCGGCACCGGTGACGTGGTGTTGTTCCACACCGGCTGGCAAGACCTGGCCTACAAGGACAAGAAGCGCTTCCTGGCCGGCGAGCCGGGCCTGGGCAAGGGTGGCGCCGAATATCTGGCCAGCAAGGGTGTGGTGGCGGTGGGTGCCGACACCTGGGGCCTGGAAGTGATCCCGTTCGAGAAGGACGTGGGGGCGTTTGAAGTGCACCAGATCCTGCTGGCGCGCAACGGCGTCTACATCCTGGAGAACATGGACACCAGCGAGCTGGTCAAGGACAAGGCCTGGGAGTTCATGTTCACGCTTGGCGCGTCGCGCATCACCGGCGGCGTGCAGGCCATCATCAACCCGATCGCCATCCGCTGATGCGGCTGCGCTGGCTGGTGGCGGCGGCCTTGCTGCCGGCGGCCGTGCCAGCCATCGCCCACCCGCATGGCCGGCTGGATTGCCAGGCGGTGGTGCAGGCCGGGCCGGCCGGGCTGCTCAGCATCCACCTCACGCTGACGCTGGACGCACAGAGCTCAGCGGCGCTGGCGCCGCGCCTGCAGCTCGACGCCGCCGGCCGGCCAGGCAACGACAAGGCATCGCGCCAGTTTGCCGAGCTGCTGGCCGGCATGTTCCGCCAGAGCGGCTGGATGCTGCGGCTGCAGCCGCTGGGCGCGGATGGCGAGCCCGCAGCCGCCACCGTGGCCCTGGCCGACCCCGGCCCGGCGCTGTGGCAACAAGCGGCCAGTGGCCAGCTGAGCGTGGCGGTGGTGCTGCAGCCGGAGGCCGCCGCACCAGCGCCAGCGCCGCACGGCTGGCAGCTGGCCTGTCTGGACCCTGACTGGTACTGGGCCACCGGGTTTGCCGCTGCTGCGCAGTTCAGCATCAACAGCCCCTGCACGGCTGAACTGCATGCCATGCGCAGTGTGGCCGAGCATGCCCAGGCGTTGCAGGCTGCGGCGCGCCAGGCCGGTGTGGCCGGGGCCGACCAGGCCGCGCCGGGGCTGTTGACGGCCCCGGGTGTGCGCTCGCCGGCCGGTGTGTTGCGCTGCCCCGCAGGTTGACGCACCGCCTCAGCGGTCGCTGAACACTGCTGGCCGTTTGGCCAGGAACGCGGCCACGCCTTCGGCAAAGTCATGGCCTCGGCTCATCTCGCCTTGCACACGGGCCTCCAGGCTCAGCGCGGCGTCAAAGCCCAGCGCGCCGGCATCGTCCATCACCTGCCGCGTGGCCGCCAGCGCGCGTGCCGACAGCGCCGCCAGCCGCTGCGCCAGCACCATCGTGGCATCCAGCAATTGGGCGTCGTCGACGCAGCGCCAGATCAGGCCGATACGTTCGGCCTCTTCAGCGCCCAGCTTGTCGCCGGTCATCGCCAGGCCCAGCGCCCGGGCGCGGCCCACCAGGCGCGGCAGCAGCCAGGTGCCACCACCATCGGGCACCAGGCCGATCTTGCTGAAGGCCTGGATGAAGCTGGCTGACTTGGCTGCCACCACGATGTCGCAGCCCAGCGCGATGTTGGCGCCGGCGCCGGCGGCCACGCCATTGACCATCGCAATCACCGGCACCGGCATGCTGCGGATGCGCAGCGCCAGCGGCTTGTAGTGGCGCTCGACCACGCCCTGCACGTCGGCCGGGGTGCCGTCCTGGCCCATGCCCTCGTCGTTCAAGTCCTGCCCGGCGCAGAAGCCGCGGCCGGCGCCGGTGAGCACCACGCAGCGCACGCTGGCATCGGCGGCAGCGGCGTTCAGGCCGGCCAGCAGTTCACGGTGCAAGGCGGCGGTGAAGCTGTTCAGCGCCGCCGGGCGGTTGAGCGTGAATGTGCGCACTGCGCCTTGGTTGCTGGTCAGCACCAGGGGATCGGACATGGCGTGTCTCCGGGGGTGGGTTGGGGGGAGTGGTTGCACTGGTGCAGGATTGCCGCAAGCGCTGGATTCTGAACCCGCGCGGCTAACATCCGGCGGCGATGCACACCCCACCCGACCTGACTGGCGCCGCCCAGCAATTTGCCCCCGGCCTGTTTGTGCGCGGCTTCACGCCGCCGCAGCCGCTGGCGGCCTACAAGCTGATCGCCTTCGACATGGATTCGACGCTGATCAACATCGAATGCGTGGACGAGATCGCCGCTGTGGCCGGCCGCAAGGCCGAGGTGGCAGCCATCACCGAGGCAACGATGCGCGGCGAGATCAGTGATTACAAGGACAGCCTGCGCCGCCGCGTGGCGCTGCTGGCCGGCGTCAGCGAATCAGCGCTGCAGCAGGTCTATGACCAGCGCCTGCAGCTCAACCCGGGTGTCGAGCGCTTTGTCGCCGCCTGCCGCAGCGCAGGGCTCAAGACGCTGCTGGTCTCGGGAGGTTTCACGTTTTTCAGCGAGCGCATCCGCCACCGCCTGGGGCTGGACTTTGCCCGCGCCAACAGCTTGGGGCTGCACAACGGCCGCTTGACCGGCACCTTGTTCGACCGGCCCTGGGGCGACATCTGCGACGGCGCCGAAAAACGCCGCGTGGTGCTGGAGGTGTGTGAGCTGATGGGCATTGCCACAGCCCAAGCCATTGCCGTGGGCGACGGCGCCAATGATTTGCCGATGATGGCCGCCGCCGGCCTGTCGATCGCCTACCACGGCAAACCGGCGGTGCGTGAGCAGGCCATGATCTCGATCGAATCCGGCGGCATGGACCGGGCGCTGTAGCTGTTGACGGCTTGAGCCGCTGCGCCGGTTCGCCGGCGTGGCTGGGCAGTCAGCTGGTCAGGCCCTGGCTCGCTTGCCACAGCGCTGCTTGCTGGCACAGCGCGTCGGCAGCCTCGGCCAGCGCCGCGCGGGCCTCGCCGATGCCCAGCGCCGGGTGCAGCGCGGCGGCCTGCAGCCGTGTGGCCAGCGCCATCGCTTCACTGCTGGCGGCATGGCCGGCCGGCTGCGCTGCATCCACCAGATTCAACACCTGAGTCGCCGCTTCTTCAGTGACGCGGCCCACATGGGCCAGAGGCACACGCGTTTCGGACAAATTGATCAACTTGACGGACTCCCTGTTGTCGGTGGTCTGCGCAGCGTGCCGGTACAGCAACGCTGCGGCGGCCAAGTTGCCGATCACGGGCAGCTTGCCAGCTGGTATCGGCCGCGCCCGGTTCAGCTTGACAAGCCTTTCCGCTTGACAAGCCATTCCAACAGGCAGATGCCTCTGGTGCAGCTGTTTCGCTGTCGCCCAGGCCCGCCCCAGCGCCCGCCTGGGCGGCGCACCGCCGCCGCGGGTGCGCCATGGCTGCCGCCGCGCCAAGAGACCCAGCAGGAGCAGGAGCCAGCATGCTGTGCCGATGGACGTGGCCGCCAAGGTACTGGCCGACAACCTGTGTGCGCTGATGTGCGCCGCAGCCCATGCCAGCGCCATGGCCTCGGCCGATAAGCGCTGCGCACCCACCTCGGCTTTGAACATCTTGCAGCGTGCCTTGCCTCGCCTGCTGTTGCCGCTCGCCGATCTGCCGACCTTGCTCGCGGACACGCTGTTCATGATGGCGCGCAGCCTTGAACGTCGGCAGCCTGCTCGAACCACCCTCGCGCCGGTGGCAGGTCCAAACCCCATCCGAATCTGGCCTACAAGGGGTGATTGGACTTAAGTTCGCGGCATTGCTGTCAGACCCCAAGGACGTGCGAGCCAGCCCGCCATACGAGACAAGTGAACCATCCTCCGGATGCCGCCGTCGGCCTGTCAGTGGTTATCGAAGAACCCACCGCAGGTGGTTTCCACGCCGGATTCTTGAGATTGGTTGTATCACCTGAAGTCTTTGCCACTTCTTTCTCCTTGCGTTGCCCGACTCCTGCCAGGAAGGATGCGATCGCTCACAATCTACGGACCGCATTGGGATCATGTCTCAATGCGGTTCGTAAAAGAGATTTCGCGCCATCAACCGAAATCAGTCGTCGACAGACTTCCTGCGAACCGTCAGGTTTCCTGCGCCGATCAGCCGCCAATCCGGTCCGACCGGTCCGGTTGCGCCAATGTTGATGCCGCGGCGGGGATTGCCGTTTTTCATCGGCCAGTAGCGCACCGTACCGTCGCTGTGCTGCCACAGGAGGTCGTCGGTCCCGTCGCCGTTCAGATCCCCTGCGCCGATCAACCGCCATTCCGGCGCTATCGGGCGCAAGCCGATGTTGAAGCCGGCAAGGCGATTGCCGTTCCCTATCTGCCAGCCATGCACCGTGCCGTCAACGTGCTGCCACAAGATGTCATCGGTTCCGTCGCCGTTCAAGTCTCCTGTGCCGATCAGTCTCCACTCCGCCCCGACCGGTCCGGTTGCACCAATGTTGATGCCGGCCCGGGGCTGACCATTCACCATCGGCCAATAATGCACGGTGCCACCGCTGTGCTGCCACAGGATGTCATCGGTCCCGTCGCCGTTCAGGTCCCCCGCGCCGATCAGCCGCCACTCCGCCCCCACCGCTCCACCGCCGATATTGAAACCAGCAACGCGCTTGCCGTTCTCCATCTGCCAGTAGTGCACCGTGCCATTGCTGTGCTGCCACAGGATGTCATCGTTCCCGTCGCCGTTCAGGTCTCCGGTGCCGACCAATCTCCATTCCGGCCCGACCGGTCCGGTGCCACCAACGTCTTTTCCACTTCTGCGTGCGCTGTGTCTGATCGTCCAGTAGTGCAATGCTCCATCGCGGTGCTGCCACAGAATCTCCGCGCCACATGCCACGCAGCCAGGGTTGCGAGGCGGCTTCTCTGGACGCTCGCCTGGCCAGTCCGGCAGCGGTCCAGGCATTTGGTCAAGCACCGGATTGTTGGAGGTATAGCCCCCGCTCATGCAATAGTCGTAGAGCATGTCGTGTTCGCTTGTGGGCGTGCCACAAGGGTTTGCCATAGACACGGCGAACGAGCCGATACACGCCACTGACAGCGTGCCACCAACCGCCAGACGTCGCCAAGCGGAAGTGCGACGAAGACCCTTTTCGAAGGCCCTGATTTGATGATTGATATTCACGAGTTTCTCCTGATTGTGGATTGACGGCCGCTTGAAGGCATCTATTGGTCGCGCGGCCGCCAAGGTCGCCGACAGATCGAGGCTGGATTTCAGCTGTTCCAAGTTCGCACACTGAGCGTCCACAGCCGGGCGGTCATCAGCGGGCTGAACATCAGGGCCACTGCCGACGGCAGAACCTACCCACCAGTTCAGACGGCAGAACTGTTGCAAAGCGGACATCGATTCAAGCCTTCCAGGCCCGGACGATGTCGATGGCTCAGGGCCGGCCCGATCCCGGTGTGCCGACCAGTGATGCCAGCAGCATGGCAGGACGCTTGAAATAGGCGCTGACCTCGGGTTGGGCCAGGAACGCTGCTTGCGCCAGGTCAGACAGCTCCAGCGCCCGTGCGCGCTGCCCCTGGCCCACGGCACAGAGGCCGGCTGCAGCGCGTGCACGCGCCAGCTCCGGGTGGTGGGCGTGGACCTTGGCCTGATGCCAGAGCAGCGATTTCTCGATCAGCCCCAGGCCATCCTTGCCCTGCCCCACGGCGCACAGCACCTCGCCACGCAGCAGCCCGTCGTCGTAGGGCAGCTGCGGCGGCCATTCATCGGTGTGGGGCGGTGGCAGCAGGCGCAGCGCCGCTGCGGCATCACCCTGGGCCAGGCTCAGCCGTGCACGCCCGCGTGGCAGGTACAGGGCGTACTGGGCGGTCAGGGTGTTCCCGGCAGCGCTCTGCTCCATCCTGGGCGCCGCGTCCAGCGCCTGCGCAGCCTGCTCGAAACGCCCCTGCATCAACAGGTTCAGTGCCGCGCTGCTGTGGTCCTGGATGGCAAAGGGATGTTTGGACGTTCCCAACTCCTTGCGCGTGTCGATGTTCTCCCGGAACAGCGCGTCGGCCTGGTCGTGGCGGCCGGCG
>JANNMP010000336.1:0-8795 GCA_031398015.1 Burkholderiaceae bacterium | reverse complement strand
GGCGCCGGCCAGGTCGTGGTCTCGGTTCGAGCCGCGAGCCTCAACTTTCCCGACGTGCTCGTGATCCACAACAAGTACCAGATGAAGCCGGCGCTGCCGTTCTCCCCCGGCAGCGAGCTGGCCGGCGTGGTGAAAGAGGTCGGCGCCGGCGTGACGTCGGTGGCGCCGGGCGATCGCGTGATGGCGCCGGTCGGCGTGGGGGCGTTTGCGGAAGAAGTGGCGATCGATGCCGACAAGCTTCATCGCATTCCCGACGGGATGTCGGACGAGGACGCGTCGGGGCTCCTCTACACGTATGGCACGTGCGAGCATGCGTTGGTGGATCGCGGCGCAGTACAAGCGGGCGAAACCCTGCTGGTGCTGGGCGCGTCCGGCGGCATCGGCATCGCTGCCATCGAGATCGGCGTGGCCCTCGGCGCTCGCGTGATCGCGTGCGCGTCGAGCGAAGAGAAGCTGGCGGTCTGCCGGCAGCACGGCGCGACCGACACGATCGACTACGCCCACGAAGATCTTCGCGAGCGCATCAAGGTGTTAACCGACGGCAAAGGCGTGGACGTCGTGTGCGATGCGGTGGGCGGACCCTACACGGAGCCGGCGTTACGATCGACGGCCTGGCGCGGGCGCCTGCTGGTAGTGGGATTCGCCGCCGGCGAGATTCCGAAGATCCCGCTCAATCTGGTCCTCCTCAAGGGCTGCGCCATGGTCGGCGTGTTCTGGGGCGATTTCGTGCGTCGCGAACCCGCGCTGTTTCGCGAAAGCATCAGGAATCTCTGCCAGTGGTACGCCGAGGGCAAGCTCAAGCCGCACATCTCGGAGATCCTGCCGCTCGAGCGCGCCGCGCAGGCGTTGCAGAAAATGGCGTCCCGGCAGGTGACCGGAAAGATCGTGTTGCGGATGTGAAGTTCACCAATTCCTGACAATTCGCGCATCGCTTGCCCACCAATCGCTGCGCGTGACGTGGCGTAATCGAAATCGCAAACTCCAGAGTTTGCCCAGTCCTGCAGTTAGCCACAGAGGACACAGAGGACACAGAGAAGACGCTTCACAATGCAGAAGTGGCGCTAAGTGGCTGGTTTACGTTTAGAAGACTTCCTCTGTGTTCTCCGTGTGCTGCGGCTAATGTTCTTGGCAGAATACGCGCTTGAGCAACGCGGAAATCTCACTTGATGACTTTCAACGATCGCCTGTCTTGTGCTCCCGAATCTGGTAACGCAGGAACCGGTGGACGGCGTCGAGTGCCTTGCGATCCGTGGTTTCGATTCGAACGCGCCCGCCCTCCGGCAGCTCCTCGAATGTGTACGAGATGACACCGCGGCGCTTGCCCATCTCCGCCACGCCGTCGGGCATCTCGCCGTGCGTCAGCAGCGGTTTCTCGAAATCTCCAGCGGCGAATTGATCCGCGATCTCTTTCAAGTGGGTCCGGATGAACTGCCGGTTCGCCTCGTCCGCCTGGTCCTTGACGGTCACTTCGATCGCACCGCCGGACGAGAACAGCCGGAAGTGATGGCTCGTGGCGGCCTGGTCGAAGCCCATGGCTTCGGCGCCGCGATGCTGTAGCGCCTCGTCTTTCTGCATCTGCTTCAGGTGTTGTTCGTGCGTCATGCCGGCCGGCATTTGCGCCGCCGCAGGCGCCTGGGCCGCAACGGCGGCGTAGGCGAGGATCGCGAGCATCGACCGTGTGAGTATTTGGCCGCATCAAGCAGCCGCAGGGCACGATGTCGATCTACGTCGGCGGTATCTCCGAGGTGAAGAAAGTCGACGACCACACGGTCGACTTCATGCTGGCCGGGCCCAACCCGGTGCTGCTGCGCAACATCGGGGACTTCTTCATCATGAGCAAGGCCTGGGCCGAGAAGAACAAGACCACCAACACCCAGGACTACAAGGCCAAGGAAGAGAACTTTGCCTCGCGCAATGTCAACGGCACCGGCAGCTACCGCATCACCGGCTGGACCCCCGACCAGCGCATCAACCTCAGCGCCAACCCCGACTGGTGGGACAAGGCCAACGCCAGCAATGTGACCGAGGTGGTCTACACCCCGATCAAGGCCGATTCCACCCGCGTGGCGGCGCTGCTGTCGGGTGATGTCGACATGGTGACCGACCTGCCGACGCAGGACGTGACCCGCCTGCGCGGTGACAGCAAGCTCAAGGTGGTCGACGGCCACGAGGTGCGCACCATCTTCATCGCGCTCGACCAGTTCAGCCCCGAGCTGAAGTACAGCGACGTGAAGGGCAAGAACCCGTTCAAGGACAAACGCGTGCGCGAGGCGCTGAACATCGCCATCGACCGTGAGGGCATCAAGCGCGCCACGATGCGTGGCCTGTCGCTGCCGGCGGCCATTTTGGTGGCGCCGGGCGTCAACGGCCATTCACCCGAGCTGGACACGGTGGCCAAGCCCGACCCCGAGCGCGCCAAGAAGCTGCTGGCTGACGCCGGCTACCCCAACGGCTTTGAATTCCAGCTCAACTGCCCGAACAACCGCTATGTCAACGACGAAGAGATCTGCCAGAACCTGGTCAGCATGTGGGCCCGCATCGGCATCAAGACCAAGCTGGCGGCCGAGGGCTTTGCCACCTTCATTGCCAAGGTGCAGAACTTCGACACCAGCGCCTACCTGCTGGGCTGGGGCGTGGCCACGTTTGATGCGCAGTACAGCCTGCAGTCGCTGGTGCGCACCCGCACCAGCGGCGCCGACGGCAACTTCAACTTCGGCCGTGTCAGCGACGCCAAGGTTGACCAGCTGGTGGACGCCATGAAGACCGAGACCGACGTGGCCAAGCGCAATGCGCTGATCCGAGAGGCGCTGGCCCGCACCCATGACGAGTATTTGTACGTGCCGCTGCACCACCAGCTGCGGCCCTGGGCGATGAAAGCCGGCGTGACCACCATCCACCGTGCCGATGACCGGCCGGCTGCGCGTTTCACCTCGGTGAAGTGACGCACTGCACAGGCCGCCGCCGCATCTGGCGCGCGGGCCTGTGCGTATGGGCTGGCAATGGTGCCGTGCGGCGCCAACCCAAGGAGCCAGCCCATGACCAGCACCCTGTCGGCCAATCTTGCCGTGTCCCTGACAGCGGCTGCAGCCCTGCTGTCGGCCTGTGCCAGCGCGCCAACGCCGCCGGCTGCGGTGTTCAGCCAGGCCATGCTGCCGGCCGCCGTGCAGGTGCCCGCCGGCCACAAGGTGGCGATGGAGACCACCGGCGTGGGCGAGATCGTCTATGAATGCCGCGAAAAGGCTGCCGCCGCCGGCCAGTTCGAATGGGTGTTCGTCGGCCCCGACGCAATGCTGAAAGACCGCAGCGGCAGGCCGGTTGGCCGCTACTACGGCCCGCCGGCCACCTGGGAGAGCAACGACGGATCCAAGCTCACTGGTGCCCAGGTGGCTGTGGCACCGGCCATGGCGGGCAGCATCCCGCTGCAACTCGTCAAGGGCAATGCGGCGACGGGTGCGGGCGCGATGGCTGGTGTCAGCTACATCCAGCGCGTGGCCACCCAGGGTGGCGTGGCACCGGCGATGGCCTGCGACGCTGCGGCCAAGGGCAACCGGCAGATCGTCAAGTACCAGGCCGACTACATCTTCTACAAGGCGGCCTGAACAGCGCGCGACGGCCGCGCGGCGGCCAGCGCTCAGCGCTGCACCACCCGGCCGCCCTGCATCAGCAGGTGGATGCCGTGGGATGGCGTGGGCGTGGTCAGCATCGACAGCTCGGCCGTCGGGTCACCATCGACGACCAGCAGGTCGGCCCAGGCGCCCGGCCGCAGTTCACCGATCTGGCCTTCGGCGCGCAGCAGGCGGGCCGCACCGATGGTGGCGCTTTGCAGTGCCTGCACAGCTGACATGGCTGGCAGGCGAAGGTTGAATTCATCGGCCTGCTGGCTGTGCATGTGGCCCAGCAGGTCGGTGCCGAAGACCACCGGCACGCCCTCAGCCAACGCAATCTGCACCGCCTGGATGCCACGCGCACGCACCTGCGCCAGCTTGGCCAGCATCTCGGCGCTCCAGCCCAGGCGCTCACCTTCGGCCGCCAGCGCGGCATAGGTCACCAGCGTGGGCACGAGGAAGGCGCCGTGCTGCTTCATCACGCGGGCGCTGGCAACGTCGAGCAAGTTGCCATGCTCGATCGAGCGCACACCCGCCTGCACCGCACGGGTGATGGCGCGTGGTGAATAGGCATGCGCCATCGCGTACAGGTTGGCGGCCTCTGCTTCTTCACAGGCAGCGCGCAGTTCGTCCAGCGAGAACTGCGTGCCTTCGAGCGGGTCGGTCGGGCTGCTGATGCCGCCGCCGGCCATGATCTTGATCTGGTTGGCGCCGTTGCGCACCTGCTCGCGCACCGCGCGCCGCACCTCGCCCACGCCGTCGGCAATGGCGCCGATCAGGCCCAGGCCGGCGCAGCTGCAGAACATCTCGCGCATGCGCACACCCTTGGGCCGCAGGTCGGCATGGCCGCCGGTCTGGCTGATCGGAAAGCCGGCGATGTGCAGGCGCGGGCCCTCGAACAGGCCACGCGCCACTGCTTCCTGCAGGCCGAAATCGGCACCGCCGGCATCACGCACTGTGGTGAAACCCCGGTGCAGCATGCCGCGCAGGATGGCGCTGGCCTGGGCCGTGACGAGTGACGGCGCCTGCAGCCCCAGCGCGGTGAGGTCATGCGTGGCCGCCACCACATGCACATGGGCGTCGATCAGCCCGGGCAGCACCACCCGTCCACCAGCGTCGATGGTCTGGGCATCGTGCACCACCACCGGCTCGGCGGTGACAGCGGCGATGCGCTCACCCTCGATGACGATCTGCGACAGCGGCCCGATGCTGCCGGCGGCGCTGTCGAACGGCCGGGCGTTGTGGATGACCTGCCGGCGCATCGCAGCCACAGCCTCAGGCGGTGGCAGCCACCGGCAGGCCCAGACGCTGGCGTGCCGCGTTGTACTCACGCTTGAGCCGGCCCACGTACTCGGCGGTGCTCATCACCTTGTCGATCACGCCGATGCCCTGGCCGCAGCCCCAGATGTCTTTCCAGGCCTTCTTGGCGCCGCCGCCGTCGACATTGCCGAAGTTCATCTTGCTGGCGTCGCTGACCGGCAGGTTGTCGGGGTCGAGCCCGGCGTTGCGGATGCTGGGCTTGAGGTAGTTGCCATGCACGCCGGTGAACAGGTTGCTGTAGACGATGTCGTCGGAATTGGCATCGACGATGGCCTGCTTGTGGGCATCATTGGCGCGCGCCTCTTCGGTGGAAATGAAGGCCGAGCCGATGTAGGCAAAGTCAGCGCCCATCGCCAGTGCGGCCAGCACGGCGTCACCGGTGGCAATGCTGCCTGACAGCGCCAACGGGCCGTCGAACCACTGGCGGATTTCCTGCACCAGCGCAAACGGGCTCTTGACGCCGGCGTGGCCGCCGGCGCCGGCGGCCACCGCGATCAGGCCATCAGCGCCCTTGTCGATCGCCTTGTGGGCATGGGCGTTGTTGATGATGTCGTGCAGCACCACGCCACCCCAGCCGTGCACCGCCTCGTTCAATTCCACCCGCGCGCCCAGGCTGGTGATGATGATCGGCACCTTGTACTTGGCGCACATCGCCATGTCATGGTCGAGCCGGTCATTGCTCTTGTGCACGATCTGGTTGATCGCATACGGCGCGGCCAAGTTGTGCGGGTTGGCCTTGTCCCAGGCCGCCAGGCCTTCGCTGATCTCGGCCAGCCATTCATCAACCTGCGCCGCCGGCCGGGCATTGAGCGCCGGCATCGAGCCCACCACACCGGCGGTGCATTGGGCGATGACGAGCTTGGGCGTGCTGATGATGAACAGCGGTGCGCCGATGATGGGCAGCGGCAGGTTGGCGAGGACAGTGGGCAAAGGCACGGGTTGCTCCAGGGAAAATTGAATGAAACGGTGCGGCGCAGTGTGCGAGGTGGCCGTGGCGGCCCACTATCACAGCAGCGACACGGCGGCGACACAGCACCGTGCCGTGCGCTGCGATGCGGTTCAGAACGCGTCCAGTGCCATCTCGGTCACGCCCTCGGCGCCCTCGACGATGCTGTCGCGGATGCCGGGCACCTTGCTCAGAATGTGGTCGCCGTAGAAGCGCGCGGTGGTGATCTTGGCGCGCATGAAGTCAGGCTCCACACCGGCGGCCAACTGGTCTTCAGCGGCCATCAGCGCGCGTGCCATCTGCCAGCCGGCCATCACGGTGCCGGCGGCCAGCAGGTAGGGCACGCTGCCGGCAAACACCGCGTTGGGGCCGGTGCTGCTGCCCTTGGCCATGCCGCCAACGATGAAGCCGATGACATCCAGCAACGCCAGCCGGCCAGCGTGCAGGCGTTTGTGCATGGCGCGGGCGGCGCTGCTGGGGCGCTGCGCCAGCAAGGCCTCGGTGGCCGCGATCTGCTCGCAAATGGCGCGTGCGGTGGCGCCGCCGTCGCGCGCGGTCTTGCGGCCGACCAGGTCATTGGCCTGGATCGCCGTCGTGCCTTCGTAGATGGTCAGGATCCTGGCGTCGCGGTAGTGCTGGGCGGCACCTGTCTCCTCGATGAAGCCCATGCCGCCATGCACCTGCACACCCAGGCTGGTCACCTCCTGGCTCATCTCGGTGCTGTAGCCCTTGATCAGCGGCACCATGAATTCATAGAACGCCTGGTTCTGCTGGCGCACCGCCGCATCCGGGTGGGCATGGGCGGCGTCTTGCGCGGCAGCGGCCACCAACGCCATCGCGCGGCAGCCCTCGGTGTAAGCGCGCATGGTCATCAGCAAACGCTTGACGTCGGGGTGGTGGATGATGGGCGCGGCACCGGGCGTGCTGCCGTCCACCGGCCGGCTCTGCACCCGATCACGCGCAAACGCCACTGCCTGCTGGTATGCCCGCTCGGCCACCGCGATGCCCTGCATGCCCACCGCGTAACGCGCGGCGTTCATCATCACGAACATGTACTCCAGGCCGCGGTTCTCCTGGCCGACCACATACCCAACGGCACCGCCATGGTCGCCGTACTGCAGAACAGCGGTCGGGCTGGCCTTGATGCCCAGCTTGTGCTCGATGCTGACGCAGTGCACGTCATTGCGCGCACCCAGCGTGCCATCGGCGTTGACCAAAAACTTCGGGCAGACGAACAGGCTGATGCCCTTGACGCCCTCGGGCGCGCCGCTGACCCGGGCCAGCACCAGGTGCACGATGTTCTCGGTGAGGTCATGCTCGCCGTAGGTGATGAAGATCTTGGTGCCGAACAGCTTGTAGCTGCCGTCGGCCTGCGGCTCGGCGCGGCTGCGCACCGCTGCCAGGTCCGAGCCCGCTTGCGGCTCGGTCAGGTTCATCGTGCCGGTCCAGCGGCCGGCCACCATGTTGGGCAAGTAGCGGGCTTTCAGGTCGTCGCTGCCGGCGGTCAGCAGGGCCTCGATGGCGCCGTCGGTCAGCAGCGGGCACAGCGCAAAGGCCATGTTGGCGCTGTTGAGCATCTCGATGCAGGCGGCGTGGATCAGCTTGGGCAGGCCCTGGCCGCCATGGTCCACCGGGTGGTGCAGGCCCTGCCAGCCACCGGCGGCAAACTGGGTGTAGGCGTTCTGGAAGCCGGCGGTGGTGGTCACCACGCCGGCCTTGAACGACGACGGCGCCTGGTCACCGGCCCAGTTCAGCGGCGCGATCACGTCCTGGTTGAGCTTGGCGCATTCGTCCAGCACGGCTGCGGCGGTGTCGGGGCCGGCGTCTTCAAAGCCGGGCAGCGCGGCCACGGCATCCAGGCCGGCCAGCTGGTTCATCACGAACAGCATGTCTTTGACAGGGGCAAGGTAGGTCATTTCAGTCTCCGCATGGAACAAGGGCGCCGAAACGGCGCCCTTGTGTGGATCAAACGCGTTGCATCACAGGCTCTTGACCAACTCGGGCACGGCCACGAACAGGTCAGCCTCCAGGCCATAGTCGGCGACGCTGAAGATCGGTGCCTCGGCGTCTTTGTTGATCGCCACGATCACCTTGCTGTCCTTCATGCCCGCCAGGTGCTGGATGGCGCCGCTGATGCCGCAGGCCACGTACAGGCTGGGCGCCACGATCTTGCCGGTCTGGCCCACTTGCCAGTCGTTCGGCGCATAACCCGCGTCCACCGCTGCGCGGCTGGCGCCGAGCGCGGCGCCCAGCTTGTCGGCCAGGGGCGTCAGCACGTCATTGAACTTCTCGCTGCTGCCCATTGCCCGGCCGCCGCTGACGATGATCTTGGCCGCTGTCAGCTCGGGCCGGTCGTTCTTGGCGATCTCGCTGCCCAGCCAGGTGCTGGCCGGTGATGCGGCCACTGCGGCCAGCACCTCCACCGCCGCGCTGCCACCGGTGGCGGCGGCCGGGTCGAAGCCGGTGGTGCGCACGGTGATCACCTTGACGGCGTCGCTGCTCTGCACCGTGGCAATCGCGTTGCCGGCGTAGATCGGCCGCTCGAAGGTGTCGGCGCTGATGATCTTGGTGGCATCGCTGATCTGGCCCACGTTCAGCAGCGCAGCCGCACGTGGCGCCACGTTCTTGCCAGCTGCGGTGGCGGGGAACAGCAGGTGGCTGTAGCCGCCGGCCATCGACACCACCTGGGCGGCGATGTTCTCGGCCAGGCCGTGGCCGAAGCCTTCAGCGTCCACATGCAGCACCTTGGCCACACCGGCAATGTGCGCCGCAGCGGCAGCGGCGCCACCGGCGTTGTGGCCGGCCACCAGCAGATGCACATCGCCGCCGCAGGCCACGTACAGGCTGGGCGCCACGATCTTGCCGGTCTGGCCCACTTGCCAGTCGTTCGGCGCATAACCCGCGTCCACCGCTGCGCGGCTGGC
>JANNMP010000311.1:0-16362 GCA_031398015.1 Burkholderiaceae bacterium | reverse complement strand
AGCAACGTGTCGGTCACCAAGATCAGCACCAGCGCCACCATGAACAACACCATGCCGGCGAAGCCGTGCACAAAGCCCTGGCCGGCTTCGTCACCAAAGTGGTAGGTCACCAGCACCAGAATCATCACGCGGATGATGTTGGCAACAAACGCGATGGGAATCACCAGAATGGCCAGCGTCACATTGCGGGCGATGTTGGTGTAGTTCATCAGGTTCATGTACAGCAGGCCCAATGCCTCCAGCGTGAACATCGAGTTCAGCCCGGCACAGGCGTCGGCCACCAGCAGCTGGTAGGGGCCCACCGCCAAGATCACCCCAGTGCGGGCAATCGGGTAGCCCATGTTGTAGAGCAACACCTCGGCCACATACGACACCGCCATCTTCAACGGCACCGTGACGATCTGCACCAGCACACTGGGCAGCGGCACCATGAAGATCATGAAGAACAGCGGAAAGGCCATCAGCCGCAGCGCCGGCCAGCCTTTGAGCAGCAGCACGGCCCCAGCCAGCACCAAGATTTGCGAGGCAATCTCGATCGTGTCGAGCTGTTGTGTGCGGCCCAGCAAGTAAGCCAGCAAGCCCAGCACCATCAACACCGTGCCCGTTGCTGTGGCGGGCTGGCTGCCGAGCGCCAGGTAGGCATCTCGCCGGCGCCACATCAGCCAGAACGAGATCACCAGAATGATCGGGCCATGGCCTTGCTCGTCAGTGGCCCACACCGTGCTGGCCAGGTTGACGTAGCTGGGCAGGTACATGCTGGCGAAGCCCAGCACCAGGGCCACCAGCATGAAGGCATTGGGCCCCCACTGCAGCGTGGGCAGCCCGAAGCGGGACGACCCCGGGAGTGCGGGCACCTTGTCGGCCATGGTCAGAACTCGTTGAAGATCACACCGGCCAGGTTGGCAGGCGTCTCGGCCAGGTTGCTGATCAGGTCTTCGAGCTGGCTCACTTTGGATTTGTCTTGCCGTGCAATCACCAGCGCAGCGCCGCAGCGAGCAGCGATCACAGCGCAATCACTGCCGTACACGGCTGCGGGTGTGTCGACCACCACATGGTCGAACTTGGCCAGCAGCTCACGCACCAGCAGGCCGAAGGCCGGGCGTTCCACCAGCTCCAGCGGGTTGGGTGGCGTGATGCCCACCGGCAGCACAAACAGGCTGGGCACTCCAGCCACCTGCTGGATCACCTTGGCTTCGGACCGGCCGCTCAAGATGCCTGACAGACCGGCATTGTTGGCAATGCCGAACACCTGGTGCTGGCGCGGGCCGCGCATGTCGGCATCCACCAGCAAGGTGCGGCCACCCAACTGGGCCAGCGTGACAGCCAGGTTGGCCGAGAAAAAGCTCTTGCCGTCACCGCTGTCGGGGCTGACCACGGCAATCGCGCGGCGCTCTTGACCCTCATTGAACAGCCGCATCATGATCTGGCTGCGGATGGCCCGAAAGCTCTCGGCCTGCACACCAAACGGCTGGTTCAGTGCCACCAGTTCTGGGTTGGCCTTGCGCCGGTCTTCAGCGGCATACGGATAGTGAAACTGCTGGCTCAGCGCAAACAGCACGTCGTCGGTGCTGGCATAGCCCAGCGCAATGGCAGCCTCACCAAAGCGGATGCCCTTTTCGCGCTGGTGCGCCAGCACCTTCTCCACCTGTTCAGCTGACAGGTGCCGCGTTTCGGCAATGATCGAACCGATGGAACGCTCGGCCACATCGCCGTGGTCGTCGGCCAGGGTCGTGGTGGCGGTGCCGCCGTCTTGCACGGCGGAATCTCTGAACTTGGCCATCACGCGCCCTTGGTCGGTGCGGGCAAACCAATCACCCGCTGCTGCATCAATGAAATCCGCTTGCCGGCGCTGAAGCGCTTGGCGTTGGGCTTGGGCAGCGTGCCCAGCACCGGCAGGCCCAACGCGGCCACCACATCGTCAGGCGCGCGGATGCGGCGGTTCGACAGTTCGAGCCACAGCGCTGTGGCCAGGGCCAGCAGGGTGCCGACGAACAAGGCCAGGATGATGTTGAGAACCAGCTTAGGCGACGCATGCTCTGACGGCGGCTGCGCGCTGGTCAGCAAGTTGGCGTAACTCTGGTTGGCCTGCGCCTCCATCGCGGTCTGGTTCAGACGCGCCATGACGCTGTCATACGAGCGCTGTGCGTTCTCAACTTCGCGCACCAGCACCTGGCCGGTGTCCCGCACTGCCTTGAGCTGGAGCAACTTGCTGCGCTGGTTGTCCAGCTCGCGGCGCACCTGCACCTCGCGTGACCGGTTGATGGTGCTGGTGACAGTGACGCCACCGGTCACGCGGCGAATTTCGGCGTCGATGCGGGTGCGCAACTCGGCGATGTTGGCTTTGGCCTCCATCACCTGCGGGTGGTTCTCGCCGAACTTGCTGTTCAGCTCTTGAAGGCGCGCTTCATTGCGCGTCAAGTCGGCCTTCAGGCCGCCGATCAGCGGGTTGTTCAGCACCTCCTGCATGCGGTCGCCCTGCGCACCCTGGGCTTGCTGCTGGCGGCTGGCTGATTCAGCGGCAATGGCCTGGATTTGAACCAGCTGGCTGCTCAGCTCGGCCAGACGGGCGTTCTCCACGTCCAGCCGCTCATCGGCGGCAATGATGCCCTTGTCGCGCTGGAAGGCTGACAGCTTTTCTTGGGCGCGTTCAAGCGCCTCCCGCGCGTCTTTGCTCTGCGCCACGAAGAAGGCGCTGAACTGCTTGGCCGGGCCAACCCGCAGTTCAAGCGTGGTGGCGATGTAGGCATTGGCAAATGCATTGGCCAGGCCGGCAGCAAAGCGTGGGTCTGGCGAGCGGTAGAGGATCTGGATCACATTGCTCTCACGCGACGGCTTCACATCGAGATAGCGCTTGAGAAGGCTGATCAGCCACTGCTCGATGGTGCCCTTGCCTTCGCCATCGGTCTGCCATTGCTCACGCAGCTGCGGGTTGTCCAGCAGCTTCAAATCGCGGATGACTTTCAGCGCCACGCGGTCACTGGTGAGGATGTCGACCTGCGTGGCCATGAAGCCGGGCATCGCCATGCTGGGAAAGCCCATCGCTGACACCGGGTCAGGCTTGACGTCGATCACCACGCTGGCGGCGGCGTCGTATTGCTTGGGCAGCACCATGCTGACACCCACCGTGGTGGCCACCACCAGCAGGAACACCAGCAGCGCAGCCCATTTGCGGGCACGCAAGATCGACAAGAACTGTCCGAAGGTCATTGGGGCTTCCGTTGGGGATTCAAAACACGCGTTCAGCGTGGATCACGCGGTGGCCGCCTGACTTGCCATCAGCCAGCGAGGCCAGGCGCTTGAAATCCGGCATCGCTTGGACGGACTTGGTGTCTGTATTCATCTCGGCGCTGACAGCGGCAGTCGGCCAACCGCCTCAAAACAAGCTCTCACGCACATACACCACATCACCATCGCGCATGGCGTCGTCCATGGTGGGCGTGATGATCTGCACCCGGCCGTCACCACCGCGGCGGTGCACGCGGATGCCTTTTTCAGTGCCGCGCTGGGTGAGGCCGCCGCCGGTGGCCAGGCTTTGCATCAGCGTCATGCCACGCTCCAGCCGCATCGGCCCGGGGCGCTGCACTTCGCGGTAGATGTAGACGATGGGCTGGCGATCGACCCAGACGGTGTCACCGTTCAAGATGATCACGTCCTTGTCTTTGCCACCGGCCACGAACACGGTGGGCAAATCCACCTCCAGCCGGTACGGCTGGTTGTTGCGCGTGCCGGTGACGATGACCATGTCAGCGCCGTTGCCGGCGGTGCCGCCGGCCATGGCCAGCAGGTCGGTCAGGCGCATGTCGGCCACCTCGATCGGGTAGCGGCCCGGGCGGTTCACCTGGCCCAGCACGCTGGCCTGGTTGCCACGCACCTGCAGCACCACCAGCGTCACCTGCGGCTGCTTGACGAAGTTGCCGTTGCGCAAGCCTTCGGCAATCAGCTTCTCGGCGGCCGTCACGCTCAAGCCGCCCAGGCGGATGCTGCCCAGCAGCGGGTAGCTGACCACACCGGCTTCCGTCACACGGGTCTCCAGCGCGAGATCGGGGTTCTGGTAGACGTTGATGCGGATCACGTCGCCTGAGCCCAGGCGGTATTCAGCCGCCGCACCGGCACCTGGCACGCCGCTTTGGGCCTGGGCTTGGCGCACACCGCCGCAGCCCAGACAGAAGCCAATGACCAGTGCGGCGAACAGCAGTGGTTGCAGGTGTTGGCGGGCCTTGTGCAAACGCACGTTCATCACTTGAGCCCCATGCCCTTGCTGATGTCGGTGGCGTTGAGCCCGGCGCTGGCAGCAGGTGCTGGCGCGGGTGCAGCGGGCTTGGCGGCGGCCGCTGCCGCACCGGGTGCGCCTTCACCGAACTTGCCCACGTACTCGATCTTGGCCGCCGTGCGCATGGCCTTCACGTCCTCTTCGATCAATTTGCGTTTGCGCTCGTTGAGCAGGTATTGCTCGATGGCCGGGCGTGCCTGCTCTTCAGACACCGGCTGGCTGCGCGAGCCTGCCAGCACCACCACCTGCACGCCATTGGGCGCTTGGTTCAGCATGGCCTGGCCGTCGCTCAGCTTGGACATCGCATCCAGGCTTTGCAGCGGCAGCTGCTCGGCCGCACGCACGGCCTGGTTGCCGGCAAACTTGAAGTCATTGGCCTTCAGGTACTCCACAAACTCGGCAACGTTCTTGCTGGCGGTGAGCTTCGCGCGCAGCACGGGAACCTGGTCGGGCTTGGCCTCGATGGCGATCTCCTGGATGCTGTAGATGCGCCGCTCCTTGAACAGCGCCGGCTTCTCGTCGTAGTACTTCTTGATCTCTTCGGGGCTGGGCTTGGGCGCGGCCTCACCCACTTTCTCAAGGTAGGCACGGGCGATGATTTCGCGCTTGGCGGCTTCGAGCTGCTGCACCACGCGCGGGTCGCGGTCCAGCTTCATGTCGTCGGCCTTCTGCAGCGCCAGCTCTTGGTCGATCAGCCGCTCCAGGATCTGCTTGCTGGCGGCATCGGCCTGCTCGGGCCGCAGGTTGCGCTGCTGTTGCAGCACAAAGTTGATCTGGTGCACCGTCACCTCGGCCTTGTTGACCTTGGCGGCGGTCTGGCTGGCGGCTTTTTCCTTCTTGTCGCCACAGGCGGCCAACAGCACGGCCGACGACACCAGGGCAACAAGGCCGAGGCGCATGAAACCTGAGCGGGCGGCCAGGCGTTGCGGGGTCTTCATGTTCAGAGGGGCTCCTGCCGGGGTGCGGCCTGCTTTGACGCCAGGCTGCCAGCACGCTGCCGGCAACCGTCACAAATCACCGGCGAAGTGTAATGGTGATCGGTGACAACCCTGTGGTGCCCGTCCACCCGCCCGGGGGGAGGCGCAGCGCCGGTTTTGAGCCCGCGCGTGACAAGTGCCCACCGCCTGGCGGGCTGGGTGCAGGCACGTTCAGCAGCGGATGCCCACGTGCAGCGCCACCACGCCGGCGCTGAGGTTGTGCACGTCCACGTGGCCGAAACCGGCGGCCTGCATCATGGCCTTCAGCTCGGCCTGGGGTGGGTGCATGCGGATCGATTCGGCCAGGTAGCGGTAGCTGTCAGCGTCATTGGCGACCAGCCGGCCCATCAGTGGCAGCACGTTCAGTGAGTACCAGTCATAGGGCTTGCGCAGCGGTTCGGCCACCTGGCTGAACTCCAGCACCAGCAGTCGCCCGCCCGGGCGCAACACACGGCACATCTCGGTGAGCGCACGCTCTTTGTGCGTCATGTTGCGCAGGCCGAAGGCCACGCTGACGAGGTCGAAGCTCTCGCTCTTGCAGGGCAGCTGCTCGGCGTCACACACCAAGGTGGGCAGCAGCAGGCCCTGGTCAAGCAGCCGGTCACGCCCGGTGCGCAGCATGGCCTCATTGATGTCGGTGTGCAGCACCAGGCCGCCAGCGCCCACCTGGCGGGCAAAGGCACGCGCCAGGTCACCGGTGCCGGCGGCGATGTCCAGCACTTTGTCGCCCGGCCGCAAATTGGCCACCGCCACGGTGTAGGCCTTCCAGGCGCGGTGCAGGCCCATCGACATCAGGTCATTCATCAGGTCGTAGCGCTTGGCCACGCTGTCGAACACACCGCGCACGCGGTCGGCCTTGTCAGCCTCGTCAACGCTGCTGAAACCGAAGTGGGTGGTGGCCATGGCGTGCTGTGCCGGGTGCTGAGGTGTCAATGGCTGGCGCAGGCGCCGCCCGATTTGGCCGCCATCGGTGCATCACGGCTGACGCCGGCCTCGGCCAGGCGCTGCTCGTAGCGGGCCCACAGCGCCGCTTGCTCACTGCCCAGCTTGTAGAGGTAGCCCCAGGCAAAGATGCCGGTTTCGTGGCCGTCAGAAAAGCTGGGCTGCACCGCGTAGTGGCCCACCGGCGCCAGGTTGACGATGTCCACGTCACGCTTGCCGGTCTGCAGCGTCTCCTGCCCCGGGCCGTGGCCCTGCACCTCGGCCGACGGCGAGTACACCCGCATCAGCTCGAACGGGATGCGGAACAGCGCGCCGTCATCGAAGCCGATCTCCAGCACGCGGCTGGCCTGGTGCAGGGTGAGCGCGGTGGGTTGGGGGCTGGGGCTGGGGCTGGGCATGGTGGCAGTTCCGGGACGGAGTGGCAGTCTAGCGGCCAGCTTCAGGCAGCGGCGGCGGCACCACCACGGAGCGGCTTGCCAAGCTGAAGTCAACCTCGTCGTACAGGCTGGCCACTGGCCAGGGGCGGCCGAGTTGATCAATTTGCATCACATCGGTGATGGTGAGCGGCTGCAGCACCCATTGGCCTTGCGGATTCTTGAAGAACAAATCTGCATGAGGCCGGTCTTGCTCGATCAACAGGTAGTGGGTCAGTGCTTCGATACCTCGATAGACCTCGAATTTTCGCCCGCGGTCATAAGCTGCAGTGCTGTCACTCAGCACCTCCAACACCAGCCAGGGGTGGCGGATGAAGCGGTCTTCATCTCCCGGGCTGTCGCGCGGATCACAGGTGACCATCACATCGGGGTAAAGGTGGTCGCCGGATTCACTGAGCTGCAGCTTGTGGTCGTTGATGTACACACGACAAGGCCCGCCACGCAACCACTGCCGCAGCCAGAGGTAGGCGTTGCCCGCAATGATGTTGTGCCAGGCGCGCGTGCCCACCATCGCGTACACCTCGCCATCCACATACTCATAGCGCCCTGGTTGCAGTTCTTCCCAGGCGAGGTACTCCTCGGCATTGGCAAAGCGGGGCGGCTTCAGCACAGCGCTCATCGTGATCTCCTGTGACGGCGCCAAAAGAATGGCAGTGGCAATCAGAACGTCACATGCAGCCGCCCGAAGTACGACGCCCCGTTCAACCCGAACTGCACGCTGTCGTACTTGAAGCCGTTGTCGGTTTCATTCGGGTCTTGTCGGCTGGGCTTGACGTTGAAGATGTTGTTGCCGCCAAAGCTCAGCCGCGCCGCCTTGCTCAGCGCCACGCTGAGCCCCAGGTCGGCCGATGTCCTGGCCTTGTAGCGGGCGTTGGGCACACCGCCAGCGGTGCCCGAGAAGGTGCCCAGGGTCTGCGGGCCGAAGTGGATGATCTTGAAATCGGCGGTCCAGGCGCCGGCCTGGTGCTCGAAGCCCAGCGTGGCCTTGGTGCCGGGCGCGCCCTGCTCGATGAACAGGCGCTCGCGCTCGGACAGCAGCACGTCTTCGAACCCCGCCAGTGCCGCCGGTGCGTGCACCGCACCCACCCGGGTCTTGCTGCGGTTCAGCGCCAGGTAGGTGTTGAGTTGCCCACTGGCCAACTTCAGCTTGTGCGACACCGTCAGGTCAACGCCGGTGGTGGTGGTGTCCACCGAGTTGACGAAGAACTGCGCCTGGCCCACGCCCAGCGCAGCCAGCGTGGCGCCCAGTGCCGGGTAGTTGGCAGCGTCAAACCGGCCTGAGAGCACGATGCGGTCGTCGATGGCGATGCGGTAGAAGTCGGCTGTCACTGCCCATTCGGCGCTGGGCTTGAACGTGGCGCCCAGGGTGACGTTCTTTGATTTCTCCTGCGTCAGCCTGGGGATGCCGGCGGCGTTGGCAATGGCCCCGCCGTTGGGCGCCAGCACCACGTCGAGCGGCACGCCGCTGATGAAATCAGTGAAGGTGGACGAGAAAAACACCTGCTGCAGGCTGGGCGCGCGAAAGCCCGTGCTCACCGCGCCACGCAGCAGCACGCTGGGCGCCACACGCAGGCTGGCAGCCAGCTTGCCGTTGGTGGTGCTGCCGAAATCGCTGTAGCGCTCATGGCGCAGCGCCAGCTGGGTGGTGAGGGCAACGCTGGGGGTCGATTCAAGCTCGGCATACAGCGCCCGGCTGCGGCGGCTGTTGTTCGACACATCGGCCGGCTGGAAGCCCGGGAAGCCCTGGCTGCCGGCATTGCCACCGTTGCCCACGCCGTCCGCGTCAACATACGAGCCCGGCTCACCGGCGCTGATGCTGTAGCGCTCGCGCCGCAACTCGGCGCCAAAGGCCAGGTTGCTGCCACCCAGCCAGCCGGCAAACCAGCGTGAGGCGTCGATGTTGGTGGTGGCCTGGCGGAAGCGGAAGCCACCGGCGTCGAACATGGTGGCGCTCAGGCCGGCGCCGCCGTTCTGCAAGTCAAGGTTGGCGATCGACGCATTCAGCGTGCGGCTGATGTCGTAGCGCATGGCATTGCTGCCATGGGTGTGCGAGATGTCGATGCCCCAGCCGGCCAGCGTGGTGCGCAGGCCGGCGATCAGGTAGCGGTCATCGATGTCGCCGTTGATGAAGGGCACAAAACCGTCGGGGTACATGGCCGCTGAGTTGCGCGACGGGATGTCGCCACTGCCCACGCCACCACGCGCAAACGCTGCCGACGATGCACGCCGGTTCTGCATGCCGGCCGTGCCGTACAGCGCGGTGCCGCCGCCTGATGCGCCGCCGAGTGGCAGCTCACCATTGAGGTACAGCGTCTCGTTGCGCACCTTGGTGTCGCCGATGATGCGCGGGTTGCCGGCCTCGGCGCGGTTGCTGCGGCCGCGGTCTTGCCATTCGCCGGTGATGCCCAGTGTGCCGGCGCCCAGCTTGACGCCGCAATAGGCCGACAGCAGGCCGTTCTTGCCGTCCCCTGCTGAATACTGGCCATAACCGGCCACCGCCTCGCAGCCAGCGCGCTTTTTGAGCTGGATGTTGATGACGCCGGCAATCGCGTCAGAGCCGTATTGCGCCGCTGCGCCGTCGCGCAGCACCTGCAGGTTGTCGATGGCCAGCAGCGGGATGGCATTCATGTCGGTGCCAGTGCTGCCGCGGTTGCGGGCGCCAAACAGGTTGACCAGCGCCACCGTGTGGCGCCGTTTGCCGTTGACCAGCACCAGAGTCTGGTCACTGCCCAGGCCACGCAGCGCGGCTGAGTCGATCAGGTCGGCACCGTCAGCCCCGGTCTGGCGGGTGCTGTTGAACGACGGCGACAGGTATTGCAGCGTCTGCGCCAGATCAAACTGGCCACCGGTTTCAGCCGCTTTGCCGAGTGAATACACATCCACCGGCACCGTGGTGTCGGTGGCCGAGCTGGACAGCGTGGGCCGGCGGCTGCCGATGATGGTGATGCGCTCGGCGCTGTCGGCGCTGGCCTGGGCCAAGGCTGCGCCGGGCCAGGCCAGCAGGTTGGCGGCCATGGCGGCAGCAAGCGCGCTGCAGCGCAGCAAGGCGGGGCACATCGGGTCAACAGCGGGCATGGGGTTCCTTGAAAGTGTGGCCTGGGCCAGATGCTGGGCGCACCGCATCAGAGTTGTTTGGCGTCAAAGGTGTTGCAGTCGGCCAGCTTGCCGCCGGCAATGCCGCGCTTGAACCAGCTCACCCGCTGGGCGCTGCTGCCGTGGGTGAAGGTCTCGGGCCGGATGCGGCCAGTCTGCCCGCCCATCAGCTTGTCGTCGCCGATCTGCGCGGCGGCGTTCATTGCTTCTTCCACATCGCCCTGCTCCAGCACCTGGCGGCTGCGCTGGGCATGGTGGGCCCACACGCCGGCCAGGCAGTCGGCCTGCAGCTCCAGCCGCACCGACAGTGCATTCATGCGCGCCTCGGGGATGCGGCCGCGCTGGGCGTCGATCTTCTCGGTGATGCCCAGCAGGTTCTGCACATGGTGGCCGACCTCATGGGCAATGACATAGGCCTGGGCAAAGTCACCGGGCGCGCCCATCTTGTCGCGCAGGGTCTGGTAGAAGGCAAGGTCGATGTAGACCTTCTGGTCACCCGGGCAGTAGAACGGGCCCATCGCCGCCTGGCCGGTGCCACAGGCCGTGGGCGTGGCACCGCGGAACAGCACCAGCCGAGGCTCTTGGTAGCTGCCGCCCTGGGCCTTGAACAGCGCGCGCCACACATCCTCGGTGTCGGCCAGCACGGTGGCCACAAACTGGCCCATCTGGTCTTGCGGCGCTTTGGCCGGCCCAGGCGCTTGCTGCACCTGCGGCGCAGGCCCGGCCACGCCGCCACCATCGCCACCGCCCAGCAGGCCCAGCACGGTGAGTGGGTTGATGCCGAAAATCCAGCCCGCCACCAGCGCAATGGCCACTGTGCCCAGGCCGATGCCACGCCCGCCGATGCGCCGGCCGCCGCCGCCGCCCAGCCCACCGCCACCGCCATCGCGCCGGTCTTCCACGTTGTCACTCTGGCGCTGGCCTTCCCACTTCATGGCAATCTCCGGTGCAAAGCTTCAGGTCTTGGGCAAGGTCACGCCGCGCTGGCCTTGGTATTTGCCACCGCGGTCTTTATAGCTGGTCTCGCAGACTTCGTCGCTTTCGAAGAACAGCACCTGGGCGCAGCCCTCACCGGCGTAGATCTTGGCCGGCAGCGGCGTGGTGTTGCTGAACTCCAGCGTGACATAGCCTTCCCACTCGGGCTCGAACGGCGTCACATTGACGATGATGCCGCAGCGGGCATAGGTGCTCTTGCCCAGGCAGATGGTCAGCACATTGCGCGGGATGCGGAAGTACTCCACCGTGCGCGCCAGCACAAAGCTGTTGGGCGGGATGACGCAGACATCGGCCTCGATGTCGACAAAGCTCTTGGCGTCGAAATTCTTCGGGTCAACCACGGTGCTGTGGATGTTGGTGAAGACCTTGAACTCGCGCGCGCAGCGGATGTCGTAGCCGTAGCTGCTGGTGCCGTAGCTCACGATCTTCTGGCCGTCGGCCGACTGGCGCACCTGGCCTGGCTCAAACGGCTCGATCATGCCGGTCTGCTGGGCCATGCGGCGGATCCAGCGGTCGCTCTTGATGCTCATCGGGGGCTCGGCAGACTGTCCGGGAAGGTGGCGCATTCTAGGAGTCAGCCGCTGTGCATTCAGTGGCGCTGGCGATGGCGCAGCGGTGGCGTTGGCTGTGGTCCACTCGCAGCCGACCCTGCGTCTTCAACCAAGTTGCCTGCATGGCCACGCCTGCGCCGAAAACCGCTGTCCCGTCTTCCAAGTCGGCCAAGCCTGCCAAGTCAGCAGCAGCTGCCACAGCACCCATGCCCACGGTGCTGGTGATGGGTGCGGGCAACATCGGCTGCTGGCTGGGCGGCCGGCTGCAGGCCGCAGGTGCGCAGGTGCATCTGGTCGGGCGGCCGCGCATGCTGCAGGCGCTCACTGACCATGGCCTGACCCTGACTGACCTCGACGGCGGCCAGCTTGCGCTTGCCGCCAACCAGCTGGTGCTGCATGGCAGCGTGCCCGAGGCCTTGCGGCCCGACCTGGTGCTGCTGTGTGTGAAAAGCGGCGCCACCAGTGCCGCCGCCGCCGAACTGGCACGCTGCATGCCGGCGGGCACACCGGTGTTGTCGATGCAGAACGGCATCGGCAACACCGGCCTGGCCCAGGCTGCGGCGCCGGCGCTGGCGGTGTTGCCGGGCATGGTGCCGTTCAATGTGGCTGAGCTGGGGCCGGGCCGGCTGCACCGCGGCAGCAGCGGCCAGCTTGCGGTGTTGACCCACCCGCTGCTGCTGCCCTGGGCTGACGCGTTCAATGCCGCCGGCCTGCCGCTGGCCCTGCATGACGACATGCTGCCGCTGCTGTGGGGCAAGCTGCTGCTGAACCTGAACAACGCGGTGAACGCGCTCAGCGGCCTGCCGCTGCGTGCCCAGTTGCTCGACGCCGACTACCGCGCCTGCACCGCCGCGCTGATCAGCGAGGCCTTGTTTTTGCTCAAGACGGCCGGCATCCGGCCCGCCAGGCTTGGCGGCACCAGGCCGCGGATGCTGCCCACGGTGCTGCGCCTGCCCACACCCTTGTTCCGTCTGGCTGCCTGGCGCCTGCTGCGCATCGACGACAAGGCGCGCTCCAGCATGGCCGATGATTTGCAGCGCCACCGGCCAACCGAGATTGACGCCATCCAGGGCGAGGTGCTGCGCCTGGCCGGCAAGCTGGGCCAGCTGGCACCGGTGAATGCGCGCACCACCCAGCTGGTCAAGGCCTGGTCACCAGGCCGGCCGCCGCTCAGCGGGCGCAGCATGCGCAAGTTCTTGAACGTCTGACGCCGGGTGGGTGGGTCAGGCCAGGGCCGACAGCGACAGCTGCTGGCTGGCGCCGGGGTACTGGCCCAGCAGCCGCACCAGCACCGGCAGGGCCTCACGCAATTGCGCGCGCAAGGTGTGTGGCGGGTTGACCACGAACACGCCGCTGCCCAGCATGCCGAAACCGCGGTCATTGGGCAGCGCCACCGTCAGCCGGGCATGCAGCCAGCCCTTGCGGGCCTGGGCATGGGCCACGGCCTTCAGGCGTTGCGGCAATTGGGCTGACTCACGCGTGTCGGTCTGCGGATGCCAGACCATCACCATGCCTTCGGCAAAGCGGGCCAGCGCGTCGCGGGTGGCCTCGACCACCGCGCCGTAGTCGGTCTTCAACTCATAGCTGGGGTCCATCAGCAGCAGGCCGCGCCGGCTGGGCGGCGGCAACTGGGCCTTGATGGCGGCAAAGCCGTCTGCGCGCTGCACCAGCACCGGCTTGTCACCGGCAAAGGCATCGGCCAGCAGCGCGTGGTCAGTGGGGTGCAGCTCGAACAGGCGCAGCTGGTCTTGCGCACGCATCAGGCCCCGCGCCAGGCTGGGTGAGCCGGGGTAGGCCACCAGCTCGTCATGCGGGTTGGCGCGGCGCACCGCAGCCACATAGTCAGCCAGCAGCGGCGGCAGGCTGCCCTGCTGCCACAACCGGGCGATGCCCTGGCGGTATTCACCCAGCTTTTGCGCTGCATCAGCATGCAAGGCATAGCTGCCGGCGCCGGCATGGGTGTCAACCAGGCGCCAGGCCTTGTCCTTGGCATTCAGGTGCTGCAGCACCGCCACCAGCACCGCGTGCTTGAGCACGTCGGCATGGTTGCCCGCATGGAAGGCATGGCGGTAGGCGAGCATCAATCCAGGCTGATGCCCAGCTCGGTGGCCAGGGCGATCCAGGCGGCGGAGTCCTGGTCCCATTCACGCCGCACCTCGGCCAAGTTGGCCAATGGCAGGCCGGGGATGCCGAACTGCTCTCGCAGGCCTTTGAGCTGCGGCGTGGCCGACGCCTCACGCACGCCTTCGGCCAGCTTCTCCAGGATGTCGCGCGGCGTGCCGGCGGGCGCGGCAAACGGCAAGTAGCCTTCCATGCCGAACACCGGTGCGGTGAAGCCCTGCTCCACCAGCGTGGGCAGCTCGGGCAGGCGCGGCGTGCGCACCTTGCCAGTGGCGCCGATGGCGCGGATGGTGCCTTTCTGGATGTGCGGCATCAGCCCCTGCACGCTGCCCACGCCGGCCTGGATCTGGCCGCCGATCAGGTCCACCAGCATCGGCGCCTCGCCACGGTAGTGCGCCACCACCATGTTGATCTTTTCGCTGCGGTTGAGCACATCACCCAGCATGTGCGCCCACGAGCCGGCACCATAGGTGCCCCAGGCAGCAGGGTTGCTGCGGGCAAAGCTGACCAGCTCACGCACGGTCTTGGCCGGCACTTGGGCGTTGACGCCGACCAGCAGCGCGCCGCTGGGGAACAGTGCGATCGGGTCGAAGTCCTTGACCGGCGTGTAGCCGAGCTTTTTGTACAGCACCTTGGCCTGCCAGGTGGGCGTGGAGGTGCTGATCAACAGCGTGTAGCCGTCTGGCGCGGCCTTGGCCACGTCACCGGCGCCCAGCGTGCCACCGGCGCCAGTTTTATTCTCGATGTTGAAGGCCTGGCCGAACTTGCGCGACAGGTGCTCGCAATACATGCGCGCATAAGCATCGGTGAGCCCGCCGGGCGGGAACGGCACCACCACCCGCACCGGCCGGTTGGGCCAGGCCGCCTGGGCGTGGCTGGCTTGGGGCAGCAGCACCGCGCCGGCCCCGGCAGCAGCGCCGATCAGCAGTTGGCGGCGCGTGGTGCCAGCGGCTGGGCAGGTGGGCTCAGTCGTGCGGTCGACGGCAGGTGCAAGCGTGGGTGCGGCGGGCAAAGGCATCGGTGCAGTCCGGAAATCAATGGGTGCAAGATGCTGCGGCAGCCCATGGCAGCGGGCTGTCGCCTGGCCGACACGCCCGTTTTGGCGCCCGTTTTGTCGCCCGCTTGGCGCCTGCTTCTACTTCTTCGCCGGCGCCGACGCGGCAGCAGCCGGGCGGCGCGCCGCCGCTGCCGGCCGTGGCGCGGCAGTCGAGGTTGGTGTGACCGTGCTGCTCGGCACCGGTGCGGCGGCGGCTGGCGCCGCCAGCTCGCGCGAGGCTGGCGTGGTGCCACCATCCACACCCAGACGGCCGCCGGTGCCCAGCCCACCGCGCACGGTTTGCGCCTTGTAGCTGCGCAGCGCCTTGACCATCTGGTTGTACGAATCGGCGAAGGCCGTGACCACCACCTTGCCCTGCGGCGTGTTCGAGTAACCACCGCCGGCCGCACTCAGGCCGCCGAAGGCGCCAAAGACGTTGAAGTCCATGTTCTTGGCCGTGCCCTCGGCGGCCGACACTTGCACGCCGCTGCGGTTGTCGATCAGCAGCAGCGTGGTCGCCGCTTCATTGGTCGACATGCCGCCGGCCACCACGCCCGCCACGCCGGGCAAAAAGGCGCCGAGTGCACCGCCGCCGGTCTTGCCCGAGAACTGGATCGACGGGCTCATCGTGTAGTCGGCCGCCACCATCTGGCCACGGCCCATGTTGCTGCCGGTACGCGCCTCGCCGCTGGAGGCCAGCGCGCGCTCCTGCATCATGTTGTTCATCGCTGCGCCGCGTTCAACCAGCACAAAGCAGTTGCTCTGCTGGATCATCAGCCGCAGCACCGGCAGTGTGGAGCCGAGGTTGTAGCCGCGCAGCTGGGCATACCAGGGCGCGTTGACATCTTCTTGCATCGCCAGCGTGCCCAGCGTCTCGCCGCACTTCTCGAGCTGGCTGTTCTTATTTTCAGTGGCGGCGCCGCCGGCCGCGCCGGTGACGGTGCCCTTGTTCTCGCCCATGGTCGGCGCGGTGGCCAGGCAGCCGCCGAGCAACAGCGTTGCGGCAACAGCAGACAGGGTGAGCAGCGGCAAAGTGGGCGCGCTCGCGCGGGTGTTGGCAGACATGGTGGCTCCTGTTCGAGAAACAACGGCAACGGTGCCCGAAGAACCCCAGCGGCACCACCACCATTTGGCGGGTTGCATCGGCTGGCGGCCCGTGGCACGCAGCGCAACGGGCGCTCAACCGAGTGTGCGCCGATTGTCGCAGCGGGTGGCCCGGTGTTGCCAGATGCGGGCCGGAAAACGCGCGCCGCAGCGGCACGGTCTGCCCCCAATGTTCAGGATGCCAGGCAGGCGCTGCGGCCGTGCCGCGCGCTATTCGCCCAGGTAGGCAGCCCGCACCTTGGGGTCATTGAGCAGCGCCTTGGCCTCGCCCTGCATCGTGACCAGGCCCGACTCCATCACATAGCCCCGGTCGGCCAGGCCCAGCGCCCGGCTGGCGTTCTGCTCGACCAGCAAGATGGTGGTGCCGCGGCTGTGGATGTCGGCCACCACCTCGAAGATCTTGTCGACCATGATGGGGCTCAGGCCCATCGAGGGTTCATCGAGCAGCAGCACCTTGGGCCGGGCCATCAGCGCGCGGCCCATGGCCAGCATCTGCTGCTCACCACCGCTCATGGTGCCGGCGAGCTGCAGCGCGCGCTCCTTGAGCCTGGGGAAGATGGCGAACACGCGGTCGATGTCGGCCTGCACCTCGTCGTCTTCGCGGATGTAGGCACCCATCAGCAGGTTCTCGGTGATGGTCATGCGGGTGAAGGTGCCACGCCCCTCGGGCACCATCACCAGGCCTTGTTTGACCAGATCCCAGGCGCCCTGGCCCTTGATGCTCTGGCCCATGAAGCGGATCTCGCCGGCTGCAGCCGGCTGGCTGCCGGTGATGGCCTTCAACGTGGTGGTCTTGCCCGCGCCGTTGGCGCCGATCAGCGACACCAGCTCACCCTGG
>JANNMP010000171.1:0-1901 GCA_031398015.1 Burkholderiaceae bacterium | reverse complement strand
TCAACCCGGTGCAGGGCCAGGATGCGCTCAGCGGGTGGGGTGGATGGGTGGCTCTCGGGCATGGCGGGCGTGGCGGCAGCGCGTGGCCGGATCGCCGGCAAGCCTTGCATGCTGCGCCGCACGGGCCCCGAGCAAAGCGCCGATCAGCCGGCTGCTGCGGCGCTGTTTCAGCCCACTGCCAGCGCCCGCCGGGCCCTAGGCTGCTGCCCAGCTCCGCACGCACGCACGCCCGCCCGCCATGCCGCCCAAGATCAACCTGACGCTGTTCCGGCCCGACCACCCGCGCTTTCGCATCATGGACAGCCACCTGGAGGTGATGCACAGCCTGCAGTGGGGCTTCCAGGCACTGGGGGTGGACTGCAGCATGCATGTCAACCAGTTCGATGCCCAGCGCACCAACATCGTCTTCGGCTGGATCATCGCGGCGCAGATGGGCGCGCTGGCCGGCTTGCGCGACGACAGCATCCTCTACAACTTCGAGCAGTTCTCGCAACGCAGCCTGGTGGGCAGCGGCATCGCGCAACTCGCCCAGCGCTTTCGCATCTGGGACTACAGCGCCGCCAACCTGCCACGTTGGCTGGACTGCACACCGCGCTTTGCGCCGTTTCACGCGCCGGTGAGCTATGCGCCAGTGCTGTCGCGCATTGCCACGCCAGCGGTGCAGGACATCGACCTGCTCTACATCGGCGGCGGTGGCATCGGCCGCCAGGCGCGGCTCAACGAGATCAGCGGTGGCAGCAATGCACCCAGCCTGGTGGTGCTGCACAACGTCTGGGGCGAGGCGCGCGACAGCTTCATCGGCCGCAGCAAACTGCTGCTGAACGTGGGCAATGACAACCCGCAGCACCGCATCTTCGAGGTGGTGCGGGTGGCCCATGGCCTGGCCAACCGCAAGGTGGTGGTCTGCGAGGCGGTGCCCGGTGCCCATGTCGAGGCCGACCTGCAGGCTGCCGTGCCGATCGTTGCGCGTGCGCAGTTGCCGGCGCTGTGCGAGCGGCTGCTGGCCGACCCCGGTGAGCGCGCACAGTGGGCCGAGCGTGGCTTCCAGGCCTTTGCCCAGCGCGACGTGCGCACCGTTCTGCGGCGCGGGTTTGATTGACTGGGGCGCCAAGCCCGTGCTGTTTGCGCCAATCCGCCGCGCCGCGCGCGCCTAAGCTGCTGGGCCACGCCGCCCGCTTGCAGCACTCACAAAGCCCACCATGAGCCTCTGGTCCCAGTTCTACGACAACCCCGGCAAAGATGTCTTCAAGTGGGTGCACTACCTGCCCATCTACGAGAAGCACTTCCAGCGTTTCGTCAACCAGCCGATCACCCTGCTGGAGATCGGCTGCCTGCACGGCGGCTCACTGCAGCTGTGGAAGCGGTATTTCGGCCCGCATGCACGCATCGTCGGCATCGACATCAACCCGGCCTGCGCGGCGCATGCCGAAGACCAGATCGAGGTGCGCATCGGCAGCCAGGACGACCGAGCTTTCTTGCAGCGGGTGGCCGACGAGTTCGGCCCCTTTGACATCGTCATCGACGATGGCAGCCATGTCTGCGACCACCTGGTGGCGTCGTTCAACGCGCTGTACGGCCGGGTCAAGGACAACGGTGTCTACGTGGCCGAAGACCTGCACAGCAACTACTGGCCTGAATACGGCGGCGGCCTGCGCAAGCCGGGCACGTTCATTGAACATGCCAAGGGCCTGATCGACGAGCTGAACGCCTACCACGCGCGTGAACAGCTGGACGTGACCCGCTTCACCAACAGCACGGCGTCGATGCACTTCTACGACAGCATGGTGTTCTTCGAGAAGTCGGTGCAGAGCGCCCGGCGCGACCTGATCGTGGGCACGCGTGATGGCCAGCGTGTGCGGCAGACCAAGCAGTTGATGGCGTTGAAGAAGACCTGAGCCAGG
>JANNMP010000071.1:0-21844 GCA_031398015.1 Burkholderiaceae bacterium | reverse complement strand
AGCCTGCTGCCGTCACTGACCGAAGCCGTGTGTGCGCTGCAGGCCTGTGCACGCCTGGTCGGCACCGACCGCCATTCCAACTGGCCGGCCGAGGTGCGGGCCCTGCCCAAGCTGGGTGGCCTGGACGACACCCAGATCGAGCGCATCGTGCGCCTGAAACCCGACCTGGTGCTGGCGGCCGGCTCGTCGCGTGCCATCGCCCGGCTGCAATCGCTGGGCATCCAGGTGTTGGCGCTGGAGCCCAAGACCCTGGCCGAAACCCGCCAGGTGCTGGAGCAGGTGGCGCAGGCGCTGGGCCTGCCGGGCCAGGGTGTGCAGCTGTGGGCGCACACCGAGCAACGCATGGTGGCTGCGGCCGCCCGTGTGCCACCAGCCTGGCGCGGCCAGCGTGTGTATTTCGAGGTGTCCGACGCGCCGTATGCAGCGGGTGAGGCCAGCTTCGTCGGTGAACTGCTCAGCCGCCTGGGCCTGGGCAACGTGGCGCCGGCGGCGATGGGGCCGTTCCCCAAGCTCAACCCTGAGTTTGTGGTGCGCGCCCAGCCCGGTCTGGTGATGGCCAGCCAGCGGGCGCTGGCCACCATGGCGCAACGCCCAGGCTGGGCCGCCATCACCGCGCTGCGCCGGGGCCACAGCTGCGGCTTTGCGCCGGCGCCGTATGACATGCTGGTGCGCCCCGGCCCGCGCTTGGCCGACGCCGCCGAGCGCATCGCCGATTGTCTGGCGGCCTTGCCACCATGACCGCGCCCAGGCGTTGGCACATCACGCCTTGGCACATCAAGCCTTGGCACATCAGGCCTTGGCAACTCGGCGCGCTGCTGCTGTTGCTGGCCGGCCTGGGCCTGCTGCTGGGCCTGTCGGCCGGCAGCGAGGGCTTCAGCCTGGCCTGGGGCGCCGACGCCGAGCTGATCCAGGCCATCCGTGCACCACGCAGCCTGGGTGCGCTGGCCGCTGGCGCGCTGCTGGGCCTGGCCGGCGCCATCGCGCAAGGCCTGTTCCGCAACGCGCTGGCCGACCCGTATTTGCTGGGCTCGGCAGCCGGCGCCAGCCTGGGTGTGGTGGCGGTGCTGGCCGCCGGTGGCACGGCCGGCGCGCAGCTGGGCCTGGCCACCGCCGGCTGGCTGCTGCAGATCGGCCTGGTGGGCGTGGCGTTTGCCGGCGCGCTGGCGGGTGTGGGCCTCACCCTGCTGCTGGCCGGCGGCGCGGCACGGCCGCTGCAACTGCTGCTGTGTGGCGTGGTGGTGGGCGCGCTGCTGGGTGCGGGGGCCGATCTGCTGCTGCTGGTCTCGCCCGAGGCGCAGCGTGGCAAGCAGGTGTTCCTGCTCGGCACCACGGGTTTCCTGGGCTGGCCCAGCGTGGTGGTGCTGGCGGCCACGCTGGCGCTGCTGCTGCCGCTGGCGCTGCGCTTTGCGCGGGTGCTCGACGTGCTGGTGCTGGGCGAGGCCAGTGCCAGCAGCCTGGGCCTGCCGGTGCCGGCGCTGCGCCTGCTGCTGGTGGCGCTGATGGCGCTGGCCACCGGCAGCGCGGTGTCGCAGGCCGGGCTGGTGGCCTTTGTCGGCCTGGTGGCGCCACACCTGGTGCGGCGCTGGGTGGTGGTGACACATGCCGGGCTGCTGGCCTTGTCGGCCGCCGCCGGGGGTGTGTTGCTGCTGGCTGCCGACGTGGCGGCACGCAGCGTCATCGCGCCCGAAGAGTTGCCGGTGGGTGTGCTCACAGCGCTGCTGGGCGGCTTGTATCTGCTGCTGCTGCTGCGCCGGCAGGCCGTGCCGGCATGAATGCCACCGCTGCGCTGCAGGCCGATGGCCTGGTGCTGCACCTGGGCCAGCGCCGGGTGGTCGACCAGGTGTCACTGGCGCTGCACAGCGGCCAATGGGCAGCGCTGGTGGGCCCCAACGGCGCCGGCAAGAGCAGCCTGCTGACACTGCTGGCGGGCCTGCGCCGCGCCGATGGCGGCGCAGTGCGCCTGGCTGGCCGGCCGCTGGCCGATTGGGGCCACCGGGCCCGGGCGCGCCAGCTGGCCTGGCTGTCGCAGCAAGGCGAGGCCGATGGCGAGATTGCCGTGGCCGATGTGGTGGCGCTGGGCCGCGTGCCGCACCACGGCCTGCTGGGCCAGCCGACCGCCGCCGATGCGGCCGCAGTGTTGGCCGCGATGGCCGAGACCGATGTGCTGGCGCTGGCTGCACGCCGGCTCAGCGCACTGTCGGGTGGCGAGCGCCAGCGGGTGCTGCTGGCGCGGGCATTGGCCGTGGGCGCGCCGCTGCTGCTGCTCGACGAGCCCACCACCCACCTCGACGCGCCACACCAGCGCAGCGTGCTGCGTTGTTTGGCCGGGCGCGCCCATGCTGGCGCGGCGGTGCTGGCGGTGCTGCACGACCTGAACCTGGCACTGGCCGCTGACCGCCTGCTGGTGATGGCCGGCGGCCGCCTGGTGGCCGACGGCGCCCCGGGCGATACCGCAGTGCAGGGCAGCCTGGTGCGTGTGTTTGGCGACGCCTTCGACATCGTGCAACTGCCCAGCGCGGCCACGCCACGCTGGGTGGTGGTGCCCCGACCATGACTGTGCAGTGCGCGAGAACGCCAATGACCGATGCCAACACCCAAGATGCCCAGGCGCTGCAGCAGCTGATCGACCAGGTGCTGCCACGCGCCGACACCAGCCTGGCCGCCTTGCTGCAGCAGCGCCTGAACCGCCTGACCAAACCCAGCGGCGCACTCGGCCGGCTGGAGGCGCTGGCGCTGCAGGTCGGCCTGCTGCAGGGCACGGCGCACCCGGTGCTGCAAACGCCCCAGCTGGTGGTGGTGGCAGCCGACCACGGCCTGGCACGCCAGGGGGTGTCGGCCTACCCGCAGGAGGTGACCTGGCAGATGGTGCAGAACATGTTGGCCGGTGGTGCGGCGGTGAATGTGCTGGCGCGCCAGATGGGGCTGGCGCTGACGCTGGTGGATGCCGGCGTGGCCCACCACTTCGGGTCGTGCCCGGGTCTGGTGAACCTGTCGCAAGGCCCGGGCACGGCCGACGCCAGCCTGGGCCCGGCCATGACCGCAGCCCAGGCGTGCCAGGCCATGCTGGCCGGCGCACGCCTGCTGCAGGGGCTGCCCGGCAATGCGGTGCTGTTCGGCGAGATGGGCATTGCCAACACCGCCAGCGCCAGCCTGATGCTGGCGCGGCTGCATGGCGTGCCGCTGGCCGTGGCCACCGGGCGTGGCACTGGGCTGGACGACGCTGGCCTGGCCCACAAGCAAGCGGTGCTGGCCCGCGCGCTGGCACGCGCGCCAGCGGCGCAGGCACCCTTGGCGGTGCTGGCCGAGTTTGGTGGCTTCGAGCTGGCGCTGATTGCCGGGGCGATGCTGGCGGCCGCCGCGCAGCGCCGCTTGATCGTGGTCGATGGCTTCATCGTCGGCGCTGCGCTGCTGGTCGCCCATGCCCTGGCGCCCGCCGTGCTGGACGCCTGCGTGTTTGCCCACCGCAGCGCCGAGGCCGGCCACGCGGCGATGCTGGCAGCGCTGGGCGCCAGAGCGCTGCTCGACCTGGGCCTGCGCCTGGGTGAAGGCACGGGCGCGGCACTGGCCTGGCCGCTGGTGCAGGCGGCGGTGCTGCTGCTGGCAGAGATGGCCAGTTTTGATGCGGCCGGCGTCACAGACCGGCCGGCAGCAGCATGATCTGGCCGCGTGGCTTGCAGCGTGTGTGGCATGAGCTGCGCCTGTTGGCGGTGGCCTTGCAGTTCCTGACCCGGGTGCCGGTCAGGCTGGCGCACTTCGAGCCCGCATGGCTGCATGCCAGCGCGCGCCACTTTCCGCTTGTCGGCGCGGCGGTGGGCGCATTTGGTGCAGCGGTGCTGCTGGCCGCGCTGCAGCTGTGGCCGCCGCTGCTGGCAGTGGGCTTGAGCATGGCGGCCACGGTGTGGCTGACCGGCGGCTTCCATGAAGACGGCCTGGCCGACACCTGCGACGCGCTGGGCGGCGCCGTGGGTCGCGCGCGGGCGCTGGAGATCATGAAGGATTCACGCCTGGGCAGCTATGGCGTGCTGGGCCTGCTGCTGACGCTGGGCTTGAAGGCTGCGGCGTTGACCGCGTTGGCCACGCACAGCCCTGTGGCCGCAGCGGCGGCGCTGGTGCTGGCGCACGGCATGTCGCGCGGCGCGGCCGTGGTGTTGCTGGCCACGCTGGCCTACGCCGGTGACGCCGCGCATGCCAAGGCCAAGCCGATGGCGCAGCAGATCGGCCGTGCCGGCTTGCTGGTGGCCATGGGCTGGTGTGGTGTCGGCCTGCTGCTGGCGGCGTGGTGGGGCCACCAACCCGGCAGCCCCGCGCTGCTGGCGCCGCTGCGCCTGTTGCTGATGCTGCTGGTGGTGGCCGCTGTCACGCTGCTGTGTGCGCGCTGGCTGCGCCGCCGCCTGGGCGGCTACACCGGCGACGGTCTGGGTGCCACCCAGCAATGGGCCGAGCTGGGCGCCTTGCTGGCGCTGGCTGCTGGCAGCGGTGGCAGCGCGTGAGCTGTGACCATGGCCCTTGAGCTGTGGCTGTGGCGCCATCCGCGCCCGTTGGGCGTGGCCGGCCGCTGCATCGGCCGTTGCGACGTTCCGGTGGACCGCCGCCGCGCCAAGCGCCTGGCGCACCAGTTGCGCCGCGTTGCCCGGCAGCAGGGCCTGCCCCGGGTGGTGTGGACTTCAGCGTTGCAGCGCTGCGCCAATGTCGGCCGGCAGCTGGCGCGCTGGGGCTGGCAGCACCATGTCGACCAGCGCCTGCTGGAGCTGGATTTCGGCCGCTGGGACGGCCAGCCCTGGGCCCGCATCGCCCATGCCGAGGTGGCGGCCTGGGAGGCTGACTTTGCCTTGCATGCGCCCGGTGGCGGCGAGCCGTTGGCTGCGCTGCTGGCGCGCTGCCGGGCATTTGTCAATGACCAGGCCGCCACAGGCGCCACGGCGGTGCTGGTGGTGGCCCATGCCGGCTGGATCAATGCCTGTGCTCGTACCTGTGCCTGTACCTTCGCTTGTACCTGTGCCTGTGCCGATGCCAGCACACTGCGCGCCCACACCTGGCCGGCCGCGCCGGCCTACGCCAGCCTGCGCCGCATCGTCACAGCTTGAGCAGGCGGCCGCTGCCGCACTGCAGGCGCACCGTGCAAGCAGCGCACTGGGGTGAGCGGGCGGTGCAGACATAGCGGCCATGCAGGATCAGCCAGTGGTGGGCGTCCTGCCGGTAGGCGCTGGGCACACGCTGGTCGAGCTGCAGCTCCACCGCCAGCGGTGTCTTGCCCGGTGCCAGGCCAGTGCGGTTGCTGACGCGGAACACATGGGTGTCCACCGCATTGGTGGGCTCACCAAAGGCCACATTGCGCACCACGTTGGCGGTCTTGCGGCCGACACCGGGCAGGGCTTCCAGCGCAGCCTGGCCGCGCGGCACCTGGCCACCGTGCTGGTCCACCAGGATGCGGCAGGTCTGCAAAAGGTGCCTGGCCTTGTTGCGGTACAGGCCGATGGTCTGGATGTGCCCGGCCACCGCCGCCTCACCCAGCGCCAGCAGTTGCTGCGGTGTGTTGGCCACCAGAAACAGCCGCCGCGTGGCTTTGTTGACGCTGACATCGGTGGCCTGGGCCGACAACAGCACCGCAGTGAGCAGCTCGAACACGCTGGTGTATTCCAGCTCGCTGGCCGGCTGCGGGTTGGCGGCCTTGAGCGTGGCGAAGAAGGTTTCGATGTCGGCCACCGGCATGCGGCGCACGGCCGGGAGAGGTGGGGTCGCGGCCAACGGGCTGGTCATCACGCCGGCTCGGCCTGGCCGGAGCGCCAGCGCTGCGCCAGCAACGGCCAGCACTGGACCAGCAAGATGCCAGCCAGGATCAGCGCACAACCGGCCAGCCCACCCGGGCCCAGGCGGTCGCCCATCAGCCAGGCGCCAAACAGCGCGGCAAACACCGTCTCGGCCGACAGCACGATGGCAGCGTCGGCTGCCGGCGCATGGCGCTGGCCCACCACTTGCAGCGTGAAGGCCAGGCCCACCGACAGGACGCCGGTGTAGGCGATCGAACCAGCAGCACCGCGCAGACCGGCCAGCGTGACCGGCTCGGTGGCCAGCGCAAGCACACCGCTGAGCAAGGCACACACCGCAAACTGGCCGCAGGCCAGCACAAAGGCGCCCCGCAGCCGGTTGGCCACACCACCGACCAGCAGCACATGCAGCGCCCAGGGCAGCGTGCTGGCGACGATCAGCGCATCACCCGGTTTCAGCGCGTTCAACGCACTGGCGCCGGTCAACAAAGCGGTGCCGCCCAGGCACAGCGGCAGCGCCAGGACGATGGCCCAGCCCGGGCGCTGGCGCAAGAACGCCCAGGCCAGCAGCGGCACCAGGGGCATGTACAGCGCGGTGAGGAAGCCGGCATTGGTGACGCTGGTGGTCTTCAGACCCACTTGCTGCATGCTGACGCCCACGCACATCAGCAGGCCCAGCAGGCCCACCCAGCGCGCATGGGCGGCAGAGGGCGCATGGCCGGCGCGCCGCAGCACGCGCCATTCACGCCAGGCCAGCGGCGCCACCACCAGCGCGCCCAGCGCAAAGCGCGCGCTGGTGAAGGCCAGCGGCCCCAGGCTGTCCATGCCCCAGACCTGCGGCACAAAGGCCGAGCCCCAGATCAGCGCGGCCAGCAGCAGCAGGGCATTGGCTTGCCAGCGCGTCAGCGCGGTGGTGCCAGAGGTGCCGGTGGTGCCGGCGCTCATGGCGGGCCAGCCGCACGCTGGCGTGCCCGCGCCAGCGCGGCGGCGACAACTGCGCGCTTGCGCTCCAGTTCAGTGGTGTCGGTGATCTGGCTGTGCGCGCCGAGATCGGCCAGCGTGGCCTCGGCTGCGGCCGCCAGGCGCTGGCCGTTGTCTTGCGTGCGGCGCGTCAGGCGCTGCTGGTGCGCTGCATGGCGTTGCTGCGACTGGCCGGCCAGCGCCGCGTTCCAGGCGGCCCAGCCGGTCTGGTTGCCGGTGACGGGGTGCATCGTGATGCAGTCCACCGGGCACACCGGCAGGCACAGTTCACAGCCGTTGCAGACATCGGCCAGCACCGTGTGCAAACGCTTGTTGGCGCCCAGGATCGCGTCGACGGGGCAGGCGTCCAGGCACAGGGTGCAGCCGATGCACCAGGCCTCGTCGATCAGCGCCACACCGCGTGGGCCTTCCTGGCCGCAGGCCGCATCAAGTGCCTGTGCTGGCTGGCCGGTGATGCGCGCCAGGCGCACGATGCCTTCGGCACCACCCGGCGGGCAGCGGTTGATGGGCGCCTGCCCATCGGCCAATGCGCTGGCATAGCCCAGGCAATCGGGGTAGCCGCAACGGGTGCACTGCGTTTGTGGCAAGGCCGCGTTGATTGACGCAATCAACGCGGCCTTGGCAGGGCTGGGCTGGGGGGGCTGCGGCGCGGTGGAATTCACCGCCCGGATTATCTCTGGCGGTTTGCCGCCGCAGGCTTGCGGGTGGGCGTACGGGCGGGCTTGGCTGCCAGGCTGGTCTTGGCCGTGGCCGTGGCCTTGACAGCGGCTTTGGCCGTTGCGGTGGCCGCCGGCGCAGCCACGGGTGGCGGCACCAGGTGCAGCGTTTGCATGGGCAGCACCTCGGGTGTCACCGTCACCGGGTTGTAGCGGCTGATGAAGTCACGCACCACTGGGTAGGCCATGTCGCGCCAGCGCCGGCCCGAGAAGATGCCGTAATGGCCGGCGCCTTCAACGTCATAGTGAAACTGCCGGTCGGCCGGGATGCCGGTGCACAGGGCATGCGCGGCCTTGGTCTGGCCCGAGCCGGAGATGTCGTCCAACTCACCTTCAACGGTGAGCAGTGCGCTGGTGGTGATGTCTTGCGGCCGCACCAGGGTGCCGTTGCAATCCCAGGTGCCGTTGACCAGCGCAAATTCCTGGAACACCTTCTTGATGGTCTCCAGGTAGTACTCGGCAGGCATGTCCAGCACCGCGTTGTACTCGTCGTAGAACTCGCGGTGCTGCTCGGTGGAATCATCGTCACCGCGGATCAGGTCGAGAAAATAGTCGTAGTGGGCCGACATGTGGCGGTCAGGGTTCATCGCCACGAAGCCGGTGTGCTGCAGGAAGCCCGGGTACACGCGGCGGCCGGCGCCGGCAAAATTGTTCGGCACGCGGTAGATCACGTTGTTCTCGAACCACTCGTAGCTCTTGTTCATCGCCAGGTTGTTCACTGCCGTGGGCGATTTGCGGGCGTCGATCGGCCCGCCCATCATCGTCAGCGTGCGTGGCGTGAACTCACCCTGCGTGGCCAGCAGCGACACCGCAGCCAGCACCGGCACCGTGGGCTGGCAAACCGAGATCACGTTGACCTCGGGGCCGACATGGCGGATGAACTCCTGCACATAGGCCACGTAGTCGTTCAAGTGGAACGGGCCGGCGCTCAGCGGCACGGTGCGGGCGTCGGTCCAGTCAGTGACCAGCACCTTGTGGTCACGCAGCAGGGTGCGCACGGTGTCGCGCAGCAGCGTGCTGTGGTGGCCCGACAGCGGCGCCACCACCAGCACGGTGGGCTGGTTCTTCATCAAGTCCAGCACCGCCGGGTCATCGGAGAAGCGCTTGAAGCGCAGCAGCCGGCAGAACGGCTTGGTGATCGGCACCTGCTCCTGCACCGCCACTTCCACGCCGTTCACCTCCACACCCCGGATGTCGAATTGCGGCTTTTCATACTCCTTGGCCAGCCGGTGCATCAGGTCGAAGCCGGCCGACACCCGCTGCGCCAGCGGCGTGTGGGTGAACGGTGACAGCGGGTGGTTGTAGAGCTTGGCCGTGGCGCTGGCGAACTCTGAGAACGGCGCCATCAGCGCGCGTTGGGTTTCATACAGCTGGTACAGCATGGCTTGGATGCTCCGCGTTGGGCGTTTTTGTGCAGTGCAGCAATTATGCGGCATCTCGCACAATGGTGCACTGCCGCAGAAAGTGACGCTGCGGTGAAAACACCCATCCTTTGGTGCCTGTTTCACGCCGATGTCGCTGTGGCGACACGGCAGTGTGTCAGGCTGTCACACCAGCTTGGTGACTTTGGCGATGGCAGCCACCACCGGGCCGATGTTGCGGGTGTTCAGTGCCGCCACGCAGATGCGGCCGGTGTCCACGCCGTAGATGCCGAACTCGTCACGCAGGCGTTGCATCTGCGGCTTGCTCAGCCCCGAGTAGCTGAACATGCCCACCTGGCGGGTGATGAAGCTGAAGTCCTGCTGCACACCTGCGGCCACCAGCTTGTCGGCCAGCAATTGGCGCATCTGCTTGATGCGCTGGCGCATGCCGGCCAGCTCTTGCTCCCACAGCGCCCGCAGTGCAGGCGTGTCCAGCACCGTGGCCACCACCTGGGCGCCATGGGTGGGCGGGTTGCTGTAATTGGTGCGGATGGTGACCTTTAGCTGCGACAGCACACGCGCGGTTTCGTCCGGGCTGGCACAGACCACGCTGAGCGCTCCCACCCGTTCGCCATACAGCGAAAAGCTCTTGGAGAACGAGGTGGCAATGAAGAAGCTGTCAACCCCTGCGGCCAGAAACTGCTGCACCACCGCGCCGTCTTCGGCGATGCCCTGGCCAAAGCCCTGGTAAGCCATGTCGAGGAAGGGCACCAGCTGGCGCGCCTTGATCACCGCGATCACCTCGGCCCATTGCGCGGGGTGCAAGTCGTAGCCGGTGGGGTTGTGGCAGCAGGCATGCAGCACCACGATGCTGCCGGCCGCTGCGCCTGCCAGGTCGGCCAGCATGGCGTCAAAGCGCACGCCGCGTGCGTCGGCATCGTAGTAGGCATAGCTCGCCACCGGGAAGCCGGCGTTGCTGAACAGCGCGCGGTGGTTCTCCCAACTCGGGTCACTGATCAGCACCGTGGCGCCGGGGCTCAGTTTCTTCAGGAAGTCAGCGCCCAGCTTCAGCCCGCCGGTGCCGCCCAGGGCCTGCACCGTGGCCACGCGGCCAGCGGCCAGCACCGGGTTGTCGGCGCCGAACACCAGGCGCTGCACGGCTTTGTCATAGGCCGCAATGCCGTCGATCGGCAAGTAGCCACGCGGCTTGGCGGCGTCGTTCAATTGCTGCTCAGCGGCGCGCACGCAGGCCAGCAGCGGCAGCTTGCCGGTCTCGTCGAAGTACACACCCACGCCCAGGTTGACCTTGGCCGGGTTGGCGTCGGCATTGAACTGCTCGTTCAAGCCCAGGATGGGGTCACGCGGGGCCAGTTCGACGGCGGCAAAAAGCGACATGGGTTCGGTCCTGAAAGGGCGGTGTCGGTGGGCCCACAACTGCGGGGCCATTGCCCGGGCGGGTTGCAGGCTGCATGGGCGGGCTTGAATGCTGCACCTGCGCTACGCTGTTGGGTTGCTTGGGGCAACCGCCAGCATCGGCTGCAGCGGCATTGATTTTAGGCCCCGAGCCTGTTGCCAGAGGGTTGCCACATGCCTGACCTGACCGAGGTTTCTGCCGCCGCCGATGCGCTGTCCAGCCCAGCCGCGGGTGAATTCGTCAGCTTCCCCGATTCACCGTTCCAGCTGTTCCAACCCTATGCACCGGCCGGTGACCAGCCCGAGGCGATCCGCCTGCTGTGCGAGGGCATCGACGACGGCCTGGCCTACCAGACGCTGCTGGGCGTGACCGGCTCGGGCAAGACCTTCACCATGGCCAACGTAATCGCCCGCCAGGGCCGGCCGGCGATCGTGTTTGCGCCCAACAAGACGCTGGCTGCGCAGCTGTATGCCGAGTTCCGCGAGTTCTTTCCGCGCAACGCGGTGGAGTATTTCGTCAGCTACTACGACTACTACCAGCCCGAGGCCTATGTGCCGCAGCGCGACTTGTTCATCGAGAAAGACAGCTCGATCAACGAGCACATCGAGCAGATGCGGCTGAGCGCCACCAAGAGCGTGCTGGAGCGGCGCGACACGGTGATCGTGGCCACCGTCAGCGCCATCTACGGCATCGGCAAGCCCGAGGACTACACCCAGATGCGCTTCATCACCCGGGTGGGCGACAAGGCCGGCCAGCGCGATGTGATCGCCCAACTGATCCGCATGCAGTACAGCCGCAACGATGTCGACTTCGGCCGCGGCACGTTCCGCGTGCGTGGCGACACCATCGACATCTTCCCGGCCGAGCACAGCGAGCTGGCGCTGCGGGTGGAGCTGTTCGACGATGAAATCGAAGCGCTCAGCCTGCTCGATCCGCTGACTGGCCGGGTGCGGCAGAAGATTCCGCGCTTCGTGATCTACCCCAAGAGCCACTATGTGACGCCGCGCGAGCGGGTGCTGGCGGCGGTGGAAACCATCAAGGCCGAACTGCGCGAGCGGGTGGCGCAATTCGTGGCCGACGGCAAGCTGGTGGAGGCGCAGCGGGTGGAGCAGCGCACCCGCTTTGACGTGGAGATGATGCAGGAGGTGGGCCACTGCAAGGGCATCGAGAACTACAGCCACCACCTGTCGGGCGCGGCACCGGGCGAGCCGCCGTCCACCCTGGTGGACTACCTGCCCAATGACGCGCTGATGTTCCTGGACGAAAGCCATGTGCTGATCGGCCAGCTGGGTGGCATGTACAACGGCGACCGGGCGCGCAAGACCACGCTGGTGGAGTACGGCTTCCGCCTGCCCAGCGCGATGGACAACCGGCCGCTGAAGTTCGAGGAGTTCGAACGCAAGATGCGCCAGGCGGTGTTTGTCTCGGCCACGCCGGCCGCCTGGGAGCAGGCCCATGCCGGCGCGGTGGTCGAGCAGCTGGTGCGGCCCACCGGCCTGGTCGACCCGATGGTGGAAGTGCGCCCCGCCAGCAACCAGGTGGACGACGTGCTGCAGGAAATCCGCATCCGGGTGAACGTGCATGAGCGGGTGCTGATCACCACGCTGACCAAGCGCATGGCCGAGCAGCTGACCGATTATTTGAGCGACAACGGCGTCAAGGTGCGCTACTTGCACAGCGATGTCGACACCGTGGAGCGGGTGGAGATCCTGCGCGACCTGCGCCTGGGCACCTTCGACGTGCTGGTGGGCATCAACCTGCTGCGCGAGGGGCTGGACATCCCCGAGGTGAGCCTGGTGGCCATCCTTGACGCCGACAAGGAAGGCTTCTTGCGCGCCGAGCGCAGCCTGATCCAGACCATCGGCCGCGCCGCGCGCAACCTCAACGGCCGCGCCATCCTGTATGCCGACAAGATGACCGAGTCCATGAAGCGCGCGATTGGCGAAACCGAGCGCCGGCGCGAGAAGCAGGTGGCCCACAACCTGGCGCTGGGCATCACGCCGCGCAGCGTGGTCAAGCAGGTCAAGGACTTGATCGACGGCGTGATCAGCGCCCAGGACGACAAGAGCAAGGTGCGCGGCCTGGTCGAAGCCGCCGAAGTGGAGGCCATGAGCGAGAAAGACCTGGCCAAGCGCATCAAGCTGCTGGAAAAGCAGATGCTCGACCACGCCAAGAACCTCGAGTTCGAAAAAGCTGCGCGGGTGCGCGACCAACTGGCGCTGCTGCGCGAGCAGGCCTTCGGCGCCGCCGGGCACGACAGCAACGTGGTGCCGCTCACCGGCAGCAGCATGCGCTGACCGCGCACGCTGCTGGTTATGCTTGCCACCCATGATCTCGCGCTGGTTCCGCCGTGCGCCCGCTCCACCATCTGCCCGCCTGCAGGTGCTGATGGTGTGCATGGGCAACATCTGCCGCTCGCCGATGGCCGAAGCCGTGCTGCGCAGCAAGCTGCAGCGCGGTGGCCTGGGCGGCGTGGTGCTGGTTGATTCAGCCGGCACGCACGGCTTCCACAAGGGCACGCCGGCCGACCCGCGCGCGGTGGCGCAGGCGGCGCGGCGCGGTTACCAGGTCGATGGCATCCAGTCACGCCCGCTGGTGGCCGAGGATTTCAGCCGCTTTGACCTGCTGCTGGCGATGGACCATGACAACCTGGCCAGCCTGCAGAACCGTTGCCCGCCCGCCGAGCAGCACCGCCTGAAGTTGCTGATGCCGTTTGCGCCCCAGGCCGGCAGCGCAGAAGTGCCAGATCCGTACTTCGGCGCCGTGGCCGGCTTTGACCATGCGCTCGACCTGATCGAGCCCGCCTGCGACGGCTTGTTGACCGAGATTCGACGCCGTCTGGCCACGCCCGCCTGAAGGTCAGCACCAGGCCAATGCCGACTAAAACAGTCGGCTTCCGCTATACTTGACTACATCAGTCGGGTAAGCGCTGGCCTGTGGTGGCCAGCCCGGCCCGACCGGTGTCAGCCTGAAGGAGAAGCTCCATGCGATTGACCACCAAAGGCCGTTTTGCCGTGACGGCAATGATCGACTTGGCACTGCGCTCGAACAACGGGCCGGTGGCCTTGGCGGCCATCAGCGCGCGCCAGCAGATCTCGTTGTCGTATCTGGAACAGCTGTTCGGCAAATTGCGCCGGCATGAGCTGGTGGAAAGCACCCGCGGCCCGGGTGGCGGCTATTCACTCGGCCGCAAGAGCGACGAAATCACCGTGGCCGACATCATCGTGGCGGTCGACGAGCCGATCGACGCCACCGGCTGCGCCGGCAAAGAAAACTGCATGGGCGACGACGCCGGCCGCTGCATGACGCACGACCTGTGGGCCAGCCTGAACCAGAAGATGATCGAGTATCTCGACTCGATCTCGTTGAAGAAGCTGGTTGAAGACCAATTGGCCAAGGGTGTGTCGATCGAAGAAGTGCCGATCAAGCGCGCCATCTCCAGCGTGCCGGTGGTCAAGCCGATCAAGATCACCGCACCGAACTCGGTGTTTGCGCTGGGCAATTCATTCTCGAAATAACTGCCACCTGTACCCCACCTGCCACCATGACCCCGCATTTCCCCATCTACCTCGATTACGGCGCCACCACGCCGGTGGACCAGCGTGTGGTTGACGCGATGATTCCCTGGCTGCGCGAGCACCATGGCAACCCCGCCAGCCGCAGCCATGCCTGGGGCTGGGAGGCTGAAGAAATCGTCGAGAAAAGCCGTGCCCAGGTGGCCGCGCTGATCAACGCCGACCCGCGCGAAATCGTCTGGACCAGCGGCGCCACCGAAAGCAACAACCTGGCGATCAAGGGTGCGGCGCAGTTCTACAAGGGCCGTGGCAAGCACATCATCACCGTCAAGACCGAGCACAAAGCGGTGCTGGACACGGTGCGTGAGCTGGAGCGCCAGGGCTTCGAGGCAACGTATCTTGACGTGCTGCCCAACGGCCTGGTCGACCTGGACCGGCTCAAAGACGCGCTGCGCCCAGACACCATCCTGGTCTCGGTGATGCTGGTCAACAACGAGATCGGCGTCATCCAGGACATCCCGGCCATCGGCGCGCTGTGCCGCGCGCGCGGCATCATCTTGCACGTCGATGCGGCCCAGGCCACCGGCAAGATGGCCATCGACATGGCCCAGCTGCCAGTTGACCTGATGAGCCTGGCGTCGCACAAGACCTATGGCCCCAAGGGCATCGGCGCGTTGTACGTGCGCCGCAAACCCCGGGTTCGGCTGGAGGCGCAGATGCACGGCGGCGGCCATGAGCGCGGCATGCGCTCGGGCACCCTGCCCACCCACCAGTGCGTGGGCATGGGCGTGGCCTTCGAGCTGGCACGGCAAGAGATGGGAGGCGAGCAAGAACGCATCCGCGCGCTGCACACCAAGCTGGTCAGCGGCCTCACCGACATCGAGCAGGTGTTCATCAACGGCGACATGCAGCACCGTGTGCCGCACAACCTGAACATCTCGTTCAACTATGTCGAAGGCGAGTCGCTGATCATGGGCGTCAAGGGCATTGCGGTGTCGTCTGGCTCGGCCTGCACCTCGGCCAGCCTGGAGCCCAGCTATGTGCTGCGTGCCCTGGGCCGCAGTGACGAGCTGGCCCACAGCAGCCTGCGCCTGACCATCGGCCGTTTCACCACCGAGGCCGAAATCGATTACGCGGTGGCGACGTTGAAAGACCGGGTGGCCAAACTGCGCGAGCTGTCCCCACTGTGGGACATGTACCGCGACGGCATCGACATCAGCTCGATCCAATGGGCCGCTCACTGACTCTGGAGAATTGACATGGCATACAGCGACAAGGTCATTGACCACTACGAAAACCCACGCAATGTCGGTGGCTTCGACAAGGGCGATGCCGATGTGGGCACCGGCATGGTGGGCGCGCCGGCCTGCGGCGACGTGATGAAACTGCAGATCAAGGTGAACCCGGCCACCGGGCTGATCGAGGACGCACGCTTCAAGACCTATGGCTGCGGCTCGGCGATCGCCAGCAGCTCGCTCGTCACCGAATGGGTCAAGGGCAAGACGCTCGACCAGGCGCTGCAGATCAAGAACACCAACATCGCTGAAGAACTGGCGCTGCCGCCGGTGAAGATCCACTGCTCGATCCTGGCCGAAGATGCGATCAAGGCGGCGGTCAGCGATTACAAGGCCAAGCACGGCGCGCTTGCACCCGAACCTGCCGGCGCCCAAGCTGCCTGACACCATGGCCGTCACCCTGTCAGACGCAGCGGCACGCCATGTGTCGCGCTACATCAGCAAACGTGGCAAGGGCGTGGGCGTGCGCCTGGGCGTGAAGACCACCGGCTGCTCGGGCCTGGCCTACAAGCTGGAATACGCCGACGATGTGGCGCCCGAAGACCATGTGTTCGAAGCCAATGGCATCAAGGTGTTGATCGACCCCAAAAGCCTGCCCTACTTGGACGGCACCGAGTTGGACTTCGTGCGCGAAGGCCTGAACGAAGGCTTCAAGTTCCACAACCCGCGCGAGAAAGACCGCTGCGGTTGCGGCGAATCATTCCGGGTGTGATTTGCCACCCGCAGCCGGGCCGCGTGCCCGGCTGGCAACAGGGCGCGGTGTGTGCAAGCCGCGCCCTTGTTCTGTCCGCACCATGACGCTCAGCGACGATGATTTCACCCTGTTCGGCCTGCCCCAGCGCCATGGCCTGGATGAGGGCGCACTGGCAGCGCAGTGGCGCGCACTGCAGGCCCGGGTGCACCCTGACCGCTTTGCCAGCGAGGGCCCTGCCGCCCAGCGCCTGGCGATGCAATGGGCCGTGCGGGTGAACCAGGCCTACCAGCGCCTGAAAGACCCGCTGCAGCGCGCCGCCACCCTGTGTGAGCTGCGTGGCGCACCGGTCCTGGCCGAGAACAACACCGCCATGCCTGGCGCGTTCCTGCAGCAGCAGATGGCCTGGCGCGAGGCGCTGGACGATGCCGCAGATGGCGCCGCCGTGATGGCGCTGGACGACCTGGTGGCAGCCCAGCAAGCCACGCTGCTGGCCACTTTGGGCCACACGCTGGATGTGCAGGGCGACGCCGCCGCCGCCGCGCAGCAAGTGCGCGCGCTGATGTTCGTGGCCCGCTTCCGTGGCGACATCCACCGCCGGCTGGCCGCGCTGGACTGCTGATGCCCCAACCCGTTGTGTGCCGACCAACCCGCAGACCATCCCGCAGACCAACCCGCTGAGCAACCCATGGCCCTGCTGCAGATCTCCGAACCCGGCCAGACACCTGACCCGCACACCCGGCGTTTGGCGGTGGGCATCGACCTGGGCACCACCCACAGCCTGGTGGCTGCCGTGCGCCACGGCGTGGCCGAATGCCTGCCGGACAGCCAGGGGCGGCACCTGCTGCCGTCGGTGGTGCGCTACCTTGATGGCAACCGGCGCCAGATCGGCTTTGACGCCCGTGCGGCGATGGCCGACGACCCCGAGAACACTGTGGCCAGCGCCAAGCGCTTCATGGGCCGGCGCCTGGCTGACATCCAGGACCGCGGCCGCCTGCCGTACCGGTTTGTTGACCAGCCCGGCATGCTGGCCATCGACACCCGGGCGGGTCTGAAAACACCGGTGGAGGTGTCGGCCGAGATCCTGGCCACGCTGCGCCAGCGTGCCGAAGACAGCTTCAATGCCGATGTGCACGGCGCGGTGATCACCGTGCCGGCCTACTTCGACGACGCCCAGCGCCAGGCCACCAAGGATGCAGCGCAACTGGCCGGCCTGAACGTGCTGCGCTTGATCAACGAGCCCACCGCCGCCGCAGTGGCCTACGGCCTGGACAACGCCAGCGAGGGCCTGTACGCGGTGTATGACCTGGGCGGCGGCACGTTTGACCTGAGCCTGTTGCGCTTGCAGCAAGGCGTGTTCGAGGTGGTGGCCACCGGCGGTGATGCGGCCTTGGGCGGCGATGATTTCGACCAGTTGCTGGCCGACTGGGCGCTGGCCCAGGCCGGCCGCAGTGCCCAGACAGCGCACGACAAGCGCGCGGTGCTGGTGGCCGCGCGCGCCGCCAAAGAGGCGCTGACCGATGCCACCGAGACTGTGCTTGCGGCTGCGTTGAGCGGCCAGGCCCTGGCCGTGCCAGTCTCGCGCGCGGTGTTCGACACCATCACCCGGCCGCTGCTGGACCGCACGCTGCTGGCCGTGCGCCAGGTGCTGCGTGACGCCAGGCTCAAGCCGGCTGCGGTGGCCGGCGTGGTGCTGGTGGGTGGCTCAACCCGCATGCCGGCGGTGCGCGCTGCGGTGGCCGAGCTGTTCGGCCAGCCACCGCTGACCAACCTGAACCCCGACGAAGTGGTGGCCGTGGGCGCCGCCATCCAGGCCAATGCGCTGGCCGGCAATGCGCGGGACGCCAACAGCGCCGGTGACTTGCTGCTGCTGGATGTGATCCCGCTGTCGCTGGGGCTGGAGACCATGGGTGGCCTGGTCGAGCGGGTGATCGAGCGCAACACCACCATCCCCGTGGCCAAGGCGCAGGACTTCACCACCTTCAAGGATGGCCAGACCGCGATGGCCATCCATGTGCTGCAGGGTGAGCGTGAGCTGGTGACCGACAACCGCAGCCTGGCGCGGTTTGAGCTGCGTGGCATCCCGCCGATGGTGGCGGGCGCGGCGCGCATCCGCGTCACGTTCCAGGTCGATGCCGACGGCCTGCTCAGCGTGGCTGCACAAGAGCTGGGCTCGGGCGTGGCGGCGTCGGTGGTGGTCAAGCCCAGCTACGGCCTGGCCGATGACCAGATCGCCAGCATGCTCAAAGACGGCTTTGCCAGTGCCGAGGCCGACATGGCAGCGCGTGCGCTGCGTGAATCCAAGGTCGAAGCCGAGCGTCTGGGCCTGGCCACCCGCGCCGCGCTCAGCGCTGATGCGGCGCTGCTGAGCGCGGCCGAGCGTGCCGACATCGAGGCGCTGCTGGCCGACCTGGCCGCCACCGCTGAAGGCAGCGACCATGCCGCCATTGACGGCGCCTTGCAACGCCTGGCCGATGGCACGGAAGCCTTTGCCGCCGCGCGCATGAACCGCGGCATCCAGCAGGCGCTGACCGGCCGCAAGCTGGCCGACCTTTGAACCACACGATCCAGACCATGCCTGTCATCAAGATCCTGCCCCATGCCGAGCTGTGCCCGCAGGGCGCCCAAGTGCAGGCGCCACGTGGCACCTCGGTGTGCGAGGCGCTGCTGGACAACGGCATCGCCCTCGAACATGCCTGCGACATGAGCTGCGCCTGCACCACCTGCCATGTGATCGTGCGTGAAGGCTACCGCTCGCTCAATGCGATGGAAGAGGGCGAAGAAGACTTGCTCGACCGCGCCTGGGGGCTGGAGCCTGATTCACGCCTGGCCTGCCAGGCGATCCTGGCCGACACCGACCTGGTGGTGGAGATCCCGAAGTACACGATCAACCACGCGCGCGAAAACCATTGACGGCGCGCGCCGCTGCACAGCTCATTCGTTCTGCGCAAACACCAGGATCATCGTGGCCGGGATGCGGCCGTTGTCCAGCGGCAGGCGGCGCACGCGGTCGATGGCGCGCAGCACGGTCTCGTCCCACACCGGGTTGCCGCTGGGCTTGAGCACGCGGCGGCTGACGATGCTGCCGTCGGGTGCGCAGCGCACTTCCACCTCGGTCACCGGGTTGCCACGCTCTTTGGCGGGCTGGATGATCTCGTTCTTGACGATGGCCTTGATGCGGCCGGCATAACCTGCTGATGGCGCGGCATCGGCAGCGGCGCTGCCAGTGGCGGTTGCAGCGCCGGTGGCACCGGCCTGGCCCAGCATGCGCTTCAGGTTCTCTTCACGCTGCTTGGCGACCACGGCTTCCTGGGCCTTGGCCTCGGCGGCTGCGGCGCTGGCAGACGCGGCGCGCTGGGCAGCCAGGGCCTTCTGGCGGTCTTGCTCGCGGGCCTTCTCACGCTTGTCGGCAGCAGCCTTCTCGTCGGCCAGGCGTTGGGCCTCCAGCCGCTGCTTCAAGCGCCGCGCCTGGGCCTGCTCGGCCTCGGCTGCGGCGTCGTCGGCCTGCTGCTTCTTGCGCTGCTCGGCCTGCCGCAGCGCGATCTCGGCCTCGCGTTCGGCCGGACGTTCAGCCGCTTGGCGGGCTGGCGCCGGGGCAGGCGGTGGCATTGGCGCAGCAGGTGGCATTGGCGCAGCAGGTGGCGGCGCAGCGGCTTGCGGCACAGCTGCCCACAGTTCGGCGCTGACAGCGGTTTCGGCGCTGGGCAGGCGCCAGTTCAGCCCCAGTGCCAGCGCGCCGATCAGCCCGGTATGCGCCAGCAGCGCCAGCGCCGCCCCCAGGCCCACGCGGCTGTCAGCGCGGGGCTGCCAGGCGTCGTGGGCCAGCGCGAGCGCCATCAGCCGCCTTGTTTGACCGCCAGGCCCACGCGCTGCACGCCGCTTTTCTGCAGCACGTCCATCGCCCGCACCACCGCCTCGTACTTCACCGCCTTGTCGGCGGAGATCACCACCGGCACCTGGGGCTGGCCGGCCTGCAAGGCCTTCACATCGGCGGCCAATGCACGCAGGCTGGTGGCCTTGGGCTCGGCGCCGTCGAGCCGCAGGCGCAGTTTTTCATCGCCGCTGACGATCACTTCAACCACGCTGCCGGGGCGCTGTGCGGCCTAGCCCACACTGGGCAGATCGACCACGCCGGTGGTGATCAGCGGCGCGCTGACCATGAAGATGATCAGCAGCACCAGCATCACGTCGATGAACGGCACCATGTTCATCTCGGCCATCGCGCGGCGGCCGCGCCGGCCTGATCTGGATGCGACGGCGGGCTTGGCTCAGCGCGGGCCGGCCTGCGCAGGCTGGACCGCATTGCGCTGCAGGATGTTGGAGAACTCTTCGATGAAGCTCTCCAGCTGGATGGCGATGCGGTCGATGTCGCGCGCGAAGCGGTTGTAGGCCACCACGGCGGGGATGGCGGCAAACAGGCCGATGGCGGTGGCCACCAACGCCTCTGCAATGCCCGGCGCCACCGTGGCCAGTGACACCTGCTGCGCTGTCGACAAGCCGACAAAGGCGTGCATGATTCCCCACACCGTGCCGAACAGGCCCACATACGGGCTGACCGAGCCCACGCTGGCCAGGAAGCCGACGTTGCCCTCGATCACGTCCAGCTCACGCTGCAGGCTGGCGCGCATGGCGCGGCGTGCGCCGTCGAGCTGGGCGCTGGACTCTTGCCGCCGTTCACGCAGCTTCAAGAACTCACGCATGCCGCTGGCAAAAATGCGCTCCATCGGTGAATTTTCGGTCTTGCCGGTGGCGCTGCTGTAGAGGTCGTTCAGGTTCTTGCCCGACCAGAACTCACGCTCGAAATCATCATTGCCCCGGCGCAGCCGGCGCAGGCTGAACAGCTTGCTGAAGATCACCGTCCAGCTGGCCAATGACGTGAGCATCAGCCCCAGCATCACCAGCTGCACCACCAAGCTGGCATGCAGCACCAGGGTGATGATCGAGAAATCCTGGTTCATGCCAGCACCCGCTGAAGGCGGTGCAGTGCCTCGTCGAGCCGGTCCTGGCTGCTGGCAAACGACAGCCGCAGCCAGCGCTGCGGGTCTTGGCGGCCGAAATCGCGCCCCGGGGTCAGCGCCACATGGGCGCGCTGCATCAGGTCGAAGGCAAAGGCCCAGCTGTCAGGGCTGTGGGCGCTGCAATCGACATAGGCATAGAACGCGCCGTCGGGCACCACCGGAACGGCCAGGCCCAGCTTGTTCAGCGCTGGCACGACGCGATCACGCCGGTGGCGGAATTCAGACCGGCGGCGCTCGTACTCGGCAATCGATTCGGCGTGGAAGCAGGCCAGCGCCGCATGCTGGGCAATGCTGGACGCGCAGATGAACAGGTTCTGCGCCAGCCGCTCCACCGGTGCCACCAGGGCCTCGGGCAGCACCAGCCAGCCCAGGCGCCAGCCGGTCATGTTGAAGTATTTGCTGAAGCTGTTGACCGACACGATGTGCTCGCCCAGCTGCAATGCGCTGTGGCCGAAGGTGTCGTCGTAGCTCAGGCCGAGGTAGATCTCGTCGACCACGGTGACACCGCCGTGGCCTTGCACCACGGCGTCGATGCGGCGCAGTTCGTCTGGGTGGATCGAGGTGCCGGTGGGGTTGGACGGCGAGGCCAGCAGCACACCGCGGGTGGCCGGCGTCCAGGCCGCAGCCACCGTGGCGGCATCGGGCTGGAAGCGCTGCGCTGCCGTGGTCGGCAACAGCCTGGCCACCGCATCGGCAGCGGCCACGAAGTGCCGGTTGCAGGGGTAGCTGGGGTCGGGCATCAGCACCTCGTCGCCCGTCTCGAACAAGGCCAGGCAGGCCAGCTGCAGGCCGGCCGACGCACCGGCGGTGACCATGATGCGCCGCGCCGGAATCTGCAGACCGAAGCGCTGCGCATACCAGCCGCTGATGGCCTCGCGCAGTTCGGGCAGGCCCATGGCCTGGGTGTATTGGGTGCGGCCGTCGTGGATGGCGCGCGCTGCGGCTTCCTGCACCAGCGGCGGTGCGGTGAAATCAGGCTCGCCGATGTTGAGGAACAACATGCGCTCACCGCCCAGGGCCGGGTCACAGGCCGGGCTGGCGGCGATCACTTGCGCCGCCTTGGCGCACTCCATCACGTAGAACGGCTC
>JANNMP010000085.1:0-10083 GCA_031398015.1 Burkholderiaceae bacterium | reverse complement strand
GTGCAGCACGGTCACTTTCTTGGCGATCATGCGGATGAAGTTCATGTCGTGCTCCACCACCACCAGCGCGTGCTGGTGGTTGATCTCCAGGATCAGCTCGGCGGTGCGCGCCACTTCGGCGTCGCTCATGCCGGCGGCGGGTTCGTCCAGCAGGATCAGCGGCGGGTCAGCCGCGATCACCACCGCAATCTCCACCCACTGGCGCAGGCCATGGGCCAGCAAGCCGGCCAGGTTGTCTTTGAAGGCCAGCATGCCCACGCGTTCAAGCGTGTTGCGGCTGATGCGTTCGGCCTGCGCTGCGCTGTTGCAGCGGCGCGCCGACAGCCACACGTTCTCCCAAACCGACAAGCCGTTGAACAGGCTGGGCACCTGGGTCTTGATGCCGATGCCCAGCTGGCCTGGCTGGTGTGGCTGCATGCGGGTGATGTCGCGGCCACGGAACAGGATCTGGCCCGAGCTGGGTTGGGTCTGGCCAGTCAGCAACTTGAAGAAAGTGCTCTTGCCAGCGCCGTTGGGGCCGATCACACAGCGCAGCTCGGCCTCGGCCAGGCTGAAGTTGACATCCCGCGTGGCATGCACACCACCGAAGCGCACGTTGAGCAACCGTGTTTCCAGCAGCGGCACGGCAGTCATTGGCCGGCCTTCGGGGACGCCAGTGGCGCGGCGGCTGGTGTGTCGGCCGCAGGCTTGGCCGGCTGGCGCAGCCGCCGCCAGGCCGCGTCGATCACATCACCCAGGCTGGGCACGATGCCACGTGGCACCAGCAGCACAAACACCACCAGGATCGCGCCCAGCACCAGGTTGGAGTTGAAGGCCTGCTGCGTGCCGATGGCCGTGGTCAGCCACTGGATGGCCACGCAGCCCACCACCGGCCCCACCAGCGTGCCCAGGCCACCCACGATCACCCAGATGATGATCTGCGCCGACATCGCCAGCCCAAAGATGGTGGGGCTGGTGAACGCGCCCCAGTTGGCAAACAGGCAGCCCGCCAGCCCGGCAATGGCGCCACCCAGGGTGAAGCAGGCCAGCTTGTAGGCACGGGCGTCATAGCCCAGCAGCAGCAGGCGCTGCTCGTTCTCTTTGGCGGCCACGATCACCCGGCCGACCTTGGACGCAATCAGCCAGCGCAGCCCGGCATACACCAGCAGCAGGCAGACCATGGCGATGGAGAACAGCGCTTGCTGGCTCAGCACCTCATCGGGGTTGCCGGGCCAGTTCAACGTGGGGATGCCGGGGATGCCGTTGAAACCACCCAGCGGCGCGCTGCCGATCTTCCATTCAGGCCCGGCGGTGGAATTGACCAGGTTGAACAGGATCAAGGTGACGGTGAGCGTGATCACGCCCATGTACACATCCGACAACCTGCCGTAGAAGATCACATAACCCAGCAGCGCAGCGAACAACGCCGGCACCACGATGGCCAGCAGGAACGGGATGGTGCTGTCGCCCAGGTTGATCACCGCAATGGCATAGGTGTAAGCGCCCAGGCCGAAGAACGCGGCCTGGCCGAAGCACAGGATGCCGCCAAAGCCCCAGATGAAACCCAGGCTCATGCCCAGAATGGACATCACCGCGTAGATGGTCAGCTGGATCAAGGTGAAGTCATCCACCAGCCCAGGCAGCAGCAACAGCATGGCCACGCCGATGGCCAGGGTCAGCGCAGCGCTGTGCCATGAGCTGGCGAAGCGCTTCACAGCGAGCCCTTGAAAAAGCGCCCGGTGATGCCCTGCGGCAGCAGGCGCAGCATCACGATGGCGGCCAGCAAGAGTGCCACCTCACCGAACACCGGCGTGGTGATGAAGGTGGCCAGCTGGTTGATGGCGCCGAACAGGCCTGATGCCGACACCAGCCCCGCCAGGATGGCCGGCCCGCCGCCGATCACCGTGATGAAGGCCTTGGCGATGAACGCGCCGCCCATGGTGGGCACCACGCCGGTCAGCGGTGCCAGCAGCGCGCCGGCCAGGCCCGACAGCGCCGCACCCACGGCAAAGGTGACCGAGTACACCTTGCTGGGGCTGATGCCCAGCGCGTCAGCCATCTCGGGCTTCTGCATGGTGCCGCGTGCAATCAGCCCCCAGGAGGTGCGCAGCAGCACCCAGCGGATGGCCAGCGCCAACACCACCGCCACCGCAATGATCACCAGCGTGTAACCGCTGACCGAATAGGCGCCGATGGAAAAGCTGCCCAGCGGCGCCGACACACCCGCCGTGGTGTTGCCGGCGATGCTGGTGACGATGCCCACCAGCAGCAGTGACAAGCCCCAGGTGGCCAGCATGGTGTCGACCATGCGGCCGTAGAGCCGGCGGATCACCAGCCGCTCGAGCACCACGCCGATCAACCCCACGGCCAGCGGCGCCACGATGAACATGGCCAGCCACAGGTTCAGCCCCAGGCCATGGGCGGTGATGGTGGCGTAGGCGCCCAGCATCATGAACTCGCCATGCGCCAGGTTGATCACCTTCATCATGCCGAAGATGACGGCCAGCCCGGCCGAGACGATGACCAGGCTGGCCACTGCATACAGCACTTGGATCAAGACAACGGCGGCGAGGTCCACGCATTCACTCCAGGATGCGACAGCCCAGCAAGTGGCCGCCGCGGAACCGGCTTCGCCGGGCCGCTGGGGGCGCCCCCTTGAGGGGGAGCGCCGAAGGCGCTTCGGGGGTGGGTGATCACACCTTGATGACGTATTGCTGGTTGTCGCGCGGGTTCTTCTTCAAGTCACACACCGCGCTGGTGTCGGTGGGCGCCTGCTGGGGAAAGGTCTGCAGGATGTTGAGCTTCTTGGCCTTGACCTCGGCCACGCTGACGTTGAGGATGCAATGGTGGGTGGCGGGGTCGATCGTCACCTTGCCGCTGGGACCGGTGATGCTGATGCCCGACTCCAGCGCGGTGGTGACTTTGGCCATGTCCACCGAGCCTGCCTTCTTGACGCCTGCCGCCCAGAGCTGGAAGCCCTGGTAGGTGCCCACCGCCAGTTCGGTGATGTTGGGGTAGTCAGCGCCGAAGCGCTTGTGAAAGCGGCCCTTGAAGGCCTTGTTCTCGGGCGAGTCGATGTTCTCGAAGTAGTTGTAGCAGAGCAAGAAGCCGTCAGCCTCTTCAGCCGACAGCACGATGTGCTCATTGCCCACCGCAAAGGTGGTGGACGCCAGCGGGATTTTCTTGGTCAGGCCCGCTGCCGCCCATTGGCGGTAGAACGACATGTGGGCGCCACCCACCAGGGCCGAGACCACCATGTCGGGCTTGGCCGCTTCGATCTTGGCGATCGTCGGGCCGAAGGTGGTCACGTCGAGCGGGAAGAAATCAATGGAAGCCACGCTGCCGCCGTTGTCCATCGCGAACTTCTTGACCCACTGCGAGGTGATCTGGCCGTAGTTGTAGTCCGCAGCAATGACATAGATCTTCTTGCCCCACTTCTTCATCGCGTAGGGGATCAGCTTGCCCACGGTCTGCGCCGGTGTCACACCGGTGCTGAAGGTGCCGCGGTCACAGACGCCACCTTCGTACTGGGTGTTGTAGAAGTACAGCGTCTTGTTGCGGTTGAGCACCGGGCGGATCACTTCGCGTGATGCCGAGGTGATGCCACCGTGCACCACCGCCACCTTGTCCTTCAGTGCCGCCTGCTGCGCAAACTGCGCATACATCTGCATGTTGCTTTGCGGGTCATAGCTCACCAGCTTGAGCTTGCGGCCCAGCAGGCCACCGGCGGCGTTCTGCTCTTCGATGGCCAGTGTCAGCGCGTCGAGCATCGGCTTGCCGTAAATGTCGAGGCCGCCCGACAGATCGTGGATGCTGCCAACGCCGATCTCGTCGGCGGCCAGCGCCGACATGGGCAGCAGCAGCGGGCTGCCGCCGGCCAGGGTGGCGCCTGAGGTCTTGATGAAGGAACGACGGTCCATGGGGTACTCCGGTGTTGTTGTGTGGCGTGGTGTGGTGTCGGGCTTGGGTCAGGCTCAGATGGCTTTCCAGTCGCCGGCTTGCTCAAAGGCATAGGCGGCGCGGTAGATGGTGGCTTCGTCATAGTCCTTGCCCACCAGCATCATGCCCACCGGCAGGCCATCGACCAAGCCGCAGGGGATGCTGATGGCCGGGTGGCCGGTGATGTCGAAGGGGCAGGTGTTGGGCAGCATCTCGAAGGCCCGCGCCACCACTTCTTCCACCGCTGCGCCGGGTTTGGGCAGCGGCGTGGCAGTCAGCGGCAGGGTGGGCATCAGCAGCAAGTCGAAGTCAGCCAGCGTGCTGTCGTAGGCGGCCTTCAATTGGCGTGTGAGGTTCTGCGCCTTGGCGTAGTAGTGGCCGCGGTAATGCTGGATGAAGTATTCGCCCAGCACCATGGTCAGCTTCAGTGTTTCTGACAGCTCGTCAGCGCGCTGCTTCCAGCCAGCATGGAAGTCCACCAGGCTGGTGACGTACAGCCCCTTCCAGTTGAAGCCGTGGCCGTTGTCCTTCATCATTTGCTGGGTGGCACCCTCGGCGGCAATCGGCAGCCAGATGGCCGGGCCCACCAGGTGCATCGGCACCGACACCTCAGACACCTTGGCGCCCAGGCCGGTGAACACGGCCGCAGCCTTCTTCACCTTGGCGTCCACCGCCGCCATGCTCTGCGGCCAGCCGAAGCCTTCTTTGACGATGCCGATCTTCAGGCCCGCCACGCCCTGCTTCATCAGCGTGGCATAGGGCATCGATTCACGCCCGGCATGCTGGCGCGGGTCCAGCCCGTCGGGGCCGGCCAGCACCTCCAGCATCAGCGCGTTGTCGCTCACATTGGCTGTCATGGGCCCGGTGTGGTCGATGGTCAGCTCGATCGGCATCACGCCGGTGTAGGGCACCAGGCCGTGCGTGGCCTTCATGCCGACGATGCCGCAATAGGACGCCGGCATGCGGATCGAGCCGCCCTGGTCACCGCCAATGGCCAGGTCCACCTCACCGGCAGCCACCAGTGCGGCGCTGCCCGACGACGAGCCACCGGCCGAATAACCCATGCGGTGCGGGTTGTGCACCGGCGCCGGTGAACTGGTGTGCGAGCCACCCGAAAAGCAGAAGTATTCGCACGTTGCCTTGCCCAGCACGGTGGCGCCGGCATCGAGCAGTCGGGTGACGATGGTGGCGTCGACGTTGGGCACATAGCCTTCCAGCGTCGATGCGCCGTTCATCATCGGCACACCGGCCAGGCACACGTTGTCTTTCAGCGCCACGGTCTTGCCCGCCAGCTTGCCCTCGGGCTTGCCCTTGATCGTTGTCTTCACGTACCAGGCGCCGTACTTGTTTTCTTCAGCCGATGGAAAGTAGCCTGGCGTGCGGGGGTAGCTGACCCGTGGCACAAAGTCGGGCAGCGCATCGACCACGTCATAGGCATCGAAGTTGGCCTGCAGCAGGCTGTTGTAGACACCGGCCTGCGCGGGCGACAGGTGGATGCCCAGGCTGAGCGCCACGTCTTGCAACTGGTCGAGGGTGGGGCGTTTGATGGCCATGTCGTCTCCGGGTTGAGGGGTTGCTGCCGCCTGCGGATTCTGTTGGCCGATGCTTGCCGCGTCAATGAAAATGTTTGCCTTGGAAATGAATCAGCATGCCGCAGGCAGGCCGCAGGCAACCCGCAAGCACATCACAGGCGGGTGATCACCTGGAACACATGGCCGTCGGCGCGCGCCAGGTAGATCGGCGTGTGGCCCTTGCCGGCGCCGCCATACCAGGCCGCGCGCGCGCTGGGGTAATGCAGCGGCGCGCGGCCCAGCGCGGCCCAGTCGGGCGCCGGTGGCTGCGCCTGGTTGAACAGCGCGGCCAGAAAGTGCATGCCTTCGTAGGTGCTCTGGCCAAAGGTGTTCAGCGTTGGTGCGCGCTCACCGAAGTGGTTGCGGTAGCGTTCCTTGAAGGCCAGGTTGGCGTCGGTGTCCAGCGTGGCGAAGTAGCCCGACGACACATACAGCGCGTCGGTGTTGTCGGCGCCGATGGCCAGCAGCTCGTTCTCGCCGATGGCACACGACAGGCGCAGCACGCTGCGCGACAAGCCGGCGCGGCCGAAGGCGCGGTTGAACTCCACCGAATCCTGGCCGATCAGCGACACCAGCACCGCATCGGCGCGTTGCCGTTTGATCTGGTCGAGCACCTGGCTGAAATCGGTGCTGCCAAACGGCAGGTAGGTCTCGGCCACCATCGCACCGCCGGCCTCGGCGATGTAGGCCCGCGCCTGGCGGTGCGACACATGCGGCCAGACGTAGTCATTGCCCACCGCCAACCAGCGCCTGGGCCGAAGGTGCTGGCCCAGCCAGTGCAAGGCCGGCTGCAACTGGCGGGCGGTGACTTCACCGATCGCAAACACCCCGGGTGTGTGTTCACCACCTTCGTACAACGGCGTGTAGACAAATGGAATGTGCCCGCCCACCGCGCGCAGGATGCGGTGGCGCACGGCGCTGGTGTGCAGGCCGATCAGCGCGTCGACCTCGCCGTTTTCCACCAGCTCCACCAGCGTGGCCTCGATGTCGGGGCTGTCGTCAGCGGCGTTCACCGTCAACAGCCGGCAGCAACGCCCGCCGATGCCCGCGCCGCGGTTGATCTCGGCCAGTGCCAGCCGTGCCGACGCCATGCCCGACGGCCCCCAGATGCCCGCCGACCCACCCAGCGGCACACACAGCGCCACGGTCAACTCAGGCGCCGGCACGGCCCGGCGTGGTGGCTGCGCGCGCCGCCGGGGCCGCAGCAGCGGCCTGGCCTGGCTGCAGCTTGCAGCGCCAGCCGCCGCTGCCGGAATCGATGGGCCCATCGCACGCACTCCTGTTGATGCACCAAGTTGGCAAGGTGTGCGCAGGCATTGCTCAGCCCGCACCACGGTGGTTTCCCTGGAAAGCAATTCTGCGTAGACTTGCGGCCCAGTTGACACCGTGATTGCACTGACCATGCCCGCCCAAGCCACCCCCGGCCAAGACATCTCCGAGTATCTGGCCTACCTTCTGGCCTCAGCCAACCGCCGCATGCACCTGGGCCTGGCCCAGTCGATCGCCGCTGAAGACGTGAGCGCCGAGCAATGGCGTGTGCTGCAGGTGCTGGCAGACGAGCAGGGCCGGTCGATGGGTGACCTGGCCGAGCGGGTGCTGATGAACCACCCCGCGCTCACCAAGAACATCGACCGCCTGGTCAGCCGCAGCCTGGTGCAGCGCGCGGCCGACGCCAGCGACAGCCGCAAGGTGCTGGTCTACATCAGTGATCTGGGGCTGGACCTGGTGTCGCGGCTGAAGGTCAATGTCGATGCCCACCATGGCGCCGTGGAAGGCGCGATGGGCCCACGCAAGGTGGAGCAGCTGAAGAAGCTGCTGCGCCAGTTCATCGACGAATCGGCTGGCAGCTGACAGCGCAGCAGCGCAGGGGAAACTCCTGCCAGCCTGGCGCAGGCCGCTCCCTAGAATGCGGCGACCGCCTTCAGGAGCTGCCACCCAATGCCATCCCAACGCCGCAGCGCTGCCAGGCCGGCTGCTGATGCCAGCGCCGACTCTGCCACGCAGGGCGCCCCCTTGAGCCCCACCAGGGTGCTCAAGAAGTACCCGAACCGGCGGCTGTATGACACCCGCACCAGCAGCTACATCACCTTGTCCGATGTCAAGCAGATGGTGCTCGACGGTGAAACCTTCGAGGTTCGCGACGCCAAGACTGCCGAGGAAATCACCCGCAGCATCCTGCTGCAGATCATCCTGGAAGAAGAAACCGGCGGCATGCCGATGTTCAGCACCCAGATGCTGGCCCAGGTGATCCGCTTCTACGGCCACTCCATGCAGGGCATGATGGGCTCGTACCTTGAGCGCAACCTGCAGACCTTCGTCGATCTGCAGGGCCGCTTTGCCGAGACCACCAAGGGCCTGTACGACCCCAAGGCCTTCACGCCCGAGATGTGGGCCCAGTTCATGACCGGCCAGGCGCCACTGATGCAGGGCCTGATGGGCAACTACCTGGAGCAGAGCAAGAGCTTGTTCACCCAGATGCAGGCGAAGGTGCAAGAGCAGATGCAGGCCGGCGCACTGTTCCCCGGCATCCCCGGCTTGCTGCCCAAGAAATAGCCGGGCCTCGCTTGTCGCGGACAATCGCGGCATGTCTGACACCACATCTGCGCCTGGCACTGCCACTGCCACTGCCAACGCCACTGCCACAACAACCGGCACCGGCGCCACGCCCAAGATCGCGTTCATTTCGCTGGGCTGCCCCAAGGCGCTGACCGATTCCGAACTGATCCTGACCCAGCTCAGCGCCGAGGGTTACCAGACCAGCAAGCGTTACGAAGGCGCCGACCTGGTGATCGTCAACACCTGCGGCTTCATCGACGATGCCGTCAAGGAAAGCCTGGACACCATCGGCGAAGCCCTGGCCGCCAACGGCCGCGTCATCGTCACCGGCTGCCTGGGTGCGCGCAATGCTGACGGCGGTGGCAACCTGGTGCGCCAGATGCACCCCAGCGTGCTGGCCGTCACCGGCCCGCATGCCACGCAAGAGGTGATGGATGCGGTGCATCTGCACGTGCCCAAACCGCATGACCCATTTGTGGATTTGCTGCCCGAGGTGCGCAGCCAGTTCAGGGGCGAGGCCGGCATCAAGCTCACACCGCGCCACTACGCCTATCTCAAGATCAGCGAAGGCTGCAACCACCGCTGCACGTTCTGCATCATCCCCAGCATGCGGGGCGATCTGGTCTCGCGCCCGGTGGGTGATGTGCTGGCCGAGGCCAGGGCGCTGTTTGCATCCGGCGTCAAAGAGCTGCTGGTGGTCTGCCAGGACACCAGCGCCTATGGCGTCAATGTGAAGTACCGCACCGGCTTCTTCGACGGCCGGCCGGTCAAGACCCGCATGACCGAGCTGTGCACCGCGCTGGCCGACCTGGCCCAGCCGCACGGCGCCTGGGTGCGCCTGCACTACGTCTACCCCTACCCGCATGTGGACGAGTTGCTGCCGCTGATGGCCGACGGCCGCATCCTGCCGTACCTGGACGTGCCGTTCCAGCACAGCCACCCCGATGTGCTGCGCCGCATGAAGCGCCCGGCCAGCGGTGAGAAGAACCTCGACCGCTTGCTGGCCTGGCGCGCTGCCTGCCCGCAGCTGGTGGTTCGCTCCACCTTCATCGCCGGCTTCCCGGGTGAGACCGAAGCCGAGTTCGCACACCTGCTGGATTTTGTGCAAGAGGCCCAGATCGACCGCGCCGGCTGTTTTGCCTATTCACCGGTGCAAGGCGCAGCGGCCAATGCGCTGCCCGGCGCGCTGCCAGCTGACGTGCGCGAAGAGCGGCGTGCGCGCTTCATGGCGGTGGCTGAAGCCGTGTCGATCGCGCGGCTCAAGCGCCGCATCGGCGCCAGCATGCAGGTGCTGGTGGACCATGCCCCCGCGCTGGGCCGCCAGGGCGGCGTCGGCCGAAGCTACGCCGACGCGCCCGAGATCGACGGCACGGTGCGCCTGCTGCCACCCGACAAAGCCAGCAAGACGCTGAAGGCAGGCAGCTTCACCCGTGCCCGCATCGTGGCCACCGACGGGCATGACCTGGTCGGCCAACTTGTCTGAACCTGGCACCCAAGATGAGCGACAGGAAAACCACCCACGACCTGGTCACCCGGCTGATCCAGCACCCTTACCAGGCGCCTGCCGGCTGGGGCGCCGTGCCGCCAGGTGTGTTCAAGGCATCGACGGTGATCTTCCCCAACACCGCCGCGCTGCGCAGCCGCAGCTACACCGCCAAGACCGGCTACACCTATGGCCTGCGTGGCACGCCCACCACCTTTTTGCTTGAAGAGCGGCTGGCCACGCTGGAAGGCGGGCGCTTCTGCATCCTGTCGCCCAGCGGCCTGGCGGCGATCATGAACGTCAACCTCGGCCTGCTGCGCCAGGGTGATGAGTTGCTGCTGCCGGCCAATGTCTATGGCCCGTCCAACGACATGGCGGTGAATGTGCTGTCGCGCTGGGGCATTGGCCACCAGTTCTATGACCCGATGCAGAGCGCCGACCTGGCCGCCAGGATCAGCAGCAAGACCAGGCTGGTGTGGCTGGAGGCACCCGGCTCGGTGACGATGGAGTTTCCTGACCTGCGCGCGCTGGTGGCTGCCGCCAAGGCGCGCGGCG
>JANNMP010000078.1:0-2141 GCA_031398015.1 Burkholderiaceae bacterium | reverse complement strand
GCGACACCCACGCCTCACAGAGCCCGCTGTGGTGAGGAGAAGCCCGGCGCCCACATGCTGCATGTGGCCCCGGGGATTCTCCAACCTGTGAGCGCTTGATGGACACCTACCTGCTCGATTGGGCCAACCTGCTGTTGCGCTGGGCCCATGTCATCACCGCCATCGCCTGGATCGGCTCGTCGTTCTACTTCGTCTTTCTGGACAGCAGCCTGACGGCGCCCACCGCGCCTGATCTCAAAGCCAAGGGCGTGGACGGTGAGCTGTGGGCGGTGCATGGCGGCGGCTTCTACCACCCGCAGAAGTACCTGGTGGCGCCGAAGAGCCTGCCGGCCAACCTGCACTGGTTTTACTGGGAGGCCTACAGCACCTGGCTGACCGGCTTTGCGCTGTTCACCGTGCTGTACCTGTTCAACGCCGGCAGCTTCTTGGTCGACAAGAGCTTGTTCGACTGGACGCCCGGCGCGGCCATCGCCGCATCCTTGGGCTTCCTGGTCGCGTTCTGGGTGGTCTATGACGTGATCTGCCGCGCCTTCGGCCAGAAGAAGAACGGTGACTTGATCGTCGGCTTGGGTGTGCTGCTGTTCATCGTCATCGCCAGCTGGGCGGCCTGCCAGTTGTTTGCCGGGCGCGCCGCCTTCTTGCTGGTGGGCGCGATGATCGCCACGGCGATGAGCGCCAATGTGTTCTTCTGGATCATCCCCGGCCAGCGCACCGTGATCGCGCAAATGAAGGCCGGCCAGCCGGTCGACCCGGTGCATGGCCAGCGCGCCAAGCAGCGCAGCGTGCACAACACCTATTTCACGCTGCCGGTGCTGGTGGCCATGCTGAGCAACCATTATGGCTGGCTGTACCAGGGCGCGCACAACTGGGCTGTGCTGGTGCTGCTGATGCTGGCCGGTGCGCTGATCCGCCACAGCTTCGTGGCCCGCCACAAAGCCCATGTGACAAGCCAGCGCGCGCCCTGGGAGCATGCGGTGGTGGGCACCACCATGCTGGTGGGGTTGGCGGTGTGGCTGGCGCCGGCACCACCGTCGGCAGCCGCACTGGCTGCAACCAAGGCCACGGCCCAGGCGCCTGCTGGTTATGCCGATGTGCGCACCGTCATCGACCAGCGCTGCGCCATGTGCCACAACGCCCAGTTGCAGCAGAAGAACGTGGCGCTGCACACACCCGAGCTGCTGCGCCAGCATGCCCAGGCTGTCTACCAGCAGGCAGCGGTGCTCAAGCTGATGCCGATGAACAACGCCACCCAGATCACCGACGCCGAGCGGGCGCTGATCAAGCGCTGGTACGAGGCCGGCGCGCCTGGGCCTTGACGCCAGCGCGGCGCTGCTGTTCTGACGCTGCCCCCGCCCTGCTTTTGCCCTGCCATTGCCCTGCCGTTGCGTTGTGACGCAACCCCGTTTCTGGAGCCCTGACCATGACCCCATCCAACGTTCACCCGGTGGACGAACACCTGCCGGCGCCACGCCTGGCCGCACTCGGCCTGCAGCATGTGCTGGTGATGTATGCCGGCGCCATTGCAGTGCCGCTGATCGTGGGCCGTGCGCTCAAACTCAGCCCCGAGCAAGTGGCGCTGCTGATCAGCGCTGACCTGTTCTGCTGCGGCCTGGTGACATTGATCCAGAGCCTGGGCGTGACCAAATACTTCGGCATCAAGCTGCCGGTGATGATGGGCGTGACCTTTGCCGCCGTGGGCCCGATGGTGGCCTTTGCCAACGCCATGCCGGGGGTGGACGGAGCGCGCGCCATCTTCGGCGCCATCATCGGCGCGGGCATCATCTCGATGCTGATCGCGCCGCTGATGAGCCGGCTGCTGCGCTTCTTTCCGCCGGTCGTCACCGGCACCATCATCGCCATCATCGGCATCAGCCTGATGCGGGTGGGCGTGGGCTGGGCCATGGGCGGGCCGCCGCCCATGTCACAAAGCGTGGACGTGCCCAAGCTGGTGGCGATGGTCGATGGCGCCAAGGCCGCCGCCGCAGCCAGCAGCGCGCCCATCAAACTGCCCGGGCCGATCCCGATGCTGGACAACCCCAATTACGGCGCGCTCGACACCATGGCGGTGGCCGCCGTGGTGCTGGTGTTCATCCTGCTGCTGGTCAAGTACACCAAGGGCTTCATTGCCAACATCTCGGTGC
>JANNMP010000068.1:0-11084 GCA_031398015.1 Burkholderiaceae bacterium | reverse complement strand
CAGCAACAGGGCTTGCATGTCACGGCGGTGCAGTGGGTCAAGCGCCGAAAACGGCTCGTCCATCAGCAGCACAGGCGCATCGGCGGCCAGCGCGCGGGCCAGGCCCACACGTTGCTGCATGCCGCCCGACAAGGCTGCGGGCCAGGCCGCTTCCTGGCCAGCCAGGCCCACCCGCGCCAACCAGCGGCGTGCGGTGGCGTCGGCAGCAGCCACTGGTTCACCACGCCACAGCAGCGGCTGCAACACGTTGTGCAACACGCTGCGGTGCGGCAGCAACGCGTAACGCTGGAACACCATCGCCATGGTCTGCTGGCGAAAGCGCCGCAGGGCCTCGGTGTCCAGCGCCGTCACGTCGGTGCTGCCACACAGCACCCGGCCGGTGCTGGGCTCGATCAGCCGGTTGAGCAGGCGCAGCAGCGTGCTCTTGCCCGAGCCCGACAGCCCCATCACCACCGAGATGGCGCCGCCCGGCAGTGTCAATTGCACACCTTGCAGCGCGGGCCGCGTCGCGCCCGGGTAGGTCTTGCCCAGGCCTTGCAGCAGCAGCGCCGGCGCCGGCTCAACCACGCGGCACCTGGCGGTGTTTCTGCAGCCGCCAGCCCCAGGCCTGGGCGATGCGGTCGAAGACGATGGCAATCGCCACGATCGCCAGGCCGTTGAACAGGCCGAGTGCGAAGTACTGGTTGTTGATCGCCTTGAGCACCGGCTGGCCCAGGCCCTGCACGCCGATCATCGCCGCCACCACCACCATGGCCAGCGCCATCATGATGGTCTGGTTGATGCCGGCCATCAGCGTGGGCAGGGCCAGCGGCAACTGCACGCTCCACAGCTTTTGCCGGGCTGTGGCGCCGAAGGCGTCGGCGGCTTCCAGCACGTCGGCATCCACTTCGCGCAGGCCCAGGCTGGTCAGTCGCACCATCGGCGGCAGCGCGTACACCACCACCGCCAGCAGCCCCGGCACACGGCCGATGCCCAGCAGCATCACCGCCGGGATCAGGTAGACGAAGCTGGGCAGGGTCTGCATCAAGTCCAGCAGCGGGCTGAGCAGCGATTGCAGGCGCGGTGAGCGCGCCATCAGCACACCCAGCGGCGCGCCGATGGCCACCGCCAGCGCCGTGGCGACCAGCACCATCGCCAAGGTCTTCAGCGTGTCGTCCCACAGGCCGAACAGGCCCAGCAGCGCCAGCGTGGCAGCCGTGGCGGCCGCCAGGCGCCAAGCGCGTGATGCGCCCCAGGCCAGCGCGGCGGCCAGCGCCAGCAGCAGTGGCCAGGGCAGCGCCAGCAGCGCCTGCTCGGCGCCGATCAGCAGCTGCTGCAGCGGCGCGAAGAAGGCTTCGATGGCCTGGCCATGGCGCTGGCTGAAGGCCAGGAAGCCGGCGTCGATGGCTTGCTTGATGGCACGCAGGGTCTCGGCGTCCAGCGCCGGGAAGCCGTTCACAGCGCGGCGCGCACCTTGGCGGCAGTGGCGGCGTCCACCCAGGGCTGCCAGACCTCGGGCCGGGTCTTCAGGAAGTGGCGCGCGCCTTCTTCACCGCTGGCCTGCTTGCTGGCCATCCAGGCCAGCAGCGCATTGACGGTGGTCTTGTCCCAGCCCCGGCGCGCCAGGTAGGCATAGGCCGGGCCGCCGGCCTGCTTGAAGCGATCAGTCACCACGGTGTGCACATCGGCGCGTGGCCAGGCGTTGGGCTGGGGCGCGGCGCAATCGGCCACCGTGGTGCAGCGCTGCCATTCGGCGGCGTCGTGCGCCACGCCATCGCCCAACTTGACCATCGGGTACTGGCCCAGCAGCGCCGTGGGTGACCAGTAATAGCCCAGCCAGCCCTGCTTGCGCTGGTGGGCGCGGGCGATGCTGCCGTCCAGGCCGGCGGCCGAGCCAGTGTCGACCAGCGTGAAGCCCTTGGCCGCAGCGCCATGGGCCTTGAACAGGTTGGCGGTGAGGATCTGGCATTGCCAGCCGGGTGGGCAGCTGTGCACCGCGCCTTGCTTTGCGTTCTCGGGCGCCGGGAACAGGTCGGGCCGCTTCAGCGCGTCGGCAATCGTCTTGATCTGCGGGTTGGCGTCTGCCGTGTACTTGGGGATCCACCAGCCCTCGGCACCACCGTCGCGCAGCGCCGTGCCGGCCAGGTGCAGCCGGCCGGCCGCCACCGCTTTGAGCAGCGGCTCACGCACGCCGTTGATCCAGGCCTCGCTGGCCACGTCGGGCTGGCCCTTGGCCATCATGCTGGTCAGCGTGGGCAGGGTGTCACCGGCCACCAGTTCCACCTGGCAGCCGTAGCCGGCCTGCAGGATCAGGCGGTCGACCTGGGCCAGGGTCTCGGCGCTCTGCCAGTTCATGTTGGCCAAGGTCACCCGGCCGCAGGCCCAGGCCGTGCCGGCGGCACAGCACAGCAGCAACAGGCAGGTGGAGCGGACAAGGTGGTGTGCGGCAGAAGACATGGCCCGCAGCTTACCGGGCCCGGCCGCATTTTTTTGGCGGCAAGCCCAAGCGATCTCACATCGCGGAATGCAAGCACAGGGTTACACCCCAGTTTGTCAGCCCCTGTTGGCTGCGCGTCAGAGACCGGTCAGACCACGCGCCCACAGTGCGGGCCATGCGGTGCACACAGCACCGTTCACATCGCGACTGAGGAGACACAACCCATGACATCAGCCAGCCTGGCAATGAAGGCACCGGCGCAGAGCACGCCGATGACCAGCGAGGAGAAGAAAGTCATCTTCGCCTCGTCACTCGGCACCGTGTTCGAGTGGTATGACTTCTATCTGTACGGCTCGCTCGCCGTGTTCATCGGCAAGCAGTTCTTTGCCGCGCTCGACCCCACGGCGCAGTTCATCGCCTCGCTGCTGGCGTTTGCCGCCGGCTTCATCGTGCGGCCGTTCGGCGCGCTGGTGTTCGGCCGCCTGGGCGACATGATCGGGCGCAAGTACACCTTCCTGGTCACCATCCTGATCATGGGCCTGTCGACCTTCATCGTCGGCATCCTGCCCGGCTACGCCAGCATCGGCATTGCCGCGCCCATCATCCTGGTGGGCCTGCGCATCCTGCAAGGCCTGGCGCTGGGCGGTGAATACGGCGGCGCGGCCACCTATGTGGCCGAGCATGCACCGCAAGGCAAGCGCGGTGCTTACACCTCGTGGATCCAGACCACCGCCACGCTGGGCCTGTTCCTGTCGCTGATGGTGATCCTGGGCACCCGCACCTACCTGGGCGACGAGAAGTTTGCCGACTGGGGCTGGCGTGTGCCGTTCCTCGTCTCGATCCTGCTGCTGGCCGTCAGCGTGTGGATCCGGCTGTCGATGAACGAATCGCCCGCCTTCAAGAAGATGAAGGACGAGGGCAAGACCTCGAAGGCGCCGCTGTCAGAGAGCTTTGGCCAGTGGAAGAACGGCAAGATCGTGCTGCTGGCGCTGTTCGGCCTGGTGATGGGCCAGGGCGTGGTCTGGTACACGGGCCAGTTCTACGCGCTGTTCTTCCTGGCCAATGTGCTGAAGGTGGATTCGGCCACCGCCAATGTGATGGTGGCGGTGTCGCTGATCATCGGCACGCCGTTCTTCGTGGTCTTCGGCACCCTGTCGGACAAGATCGGCCGCAAGCCCATCATCCTGGCCGGCATGGCGCTGGCGGTGCTGACCTACTTCCCGCTGTTCAGCGCGCTGACGGCTGCGGCCAACCCCGAACTGGCGCAGGCCCAGGCGAGTGCGCAGATCAGCGTCAAGGCCGACCCGAAGAGCTGCTCGTTCCAGGGCAGCCCAGTGGCGCGTGAGGTTGACTTCACCTCGGGCTGCGACATTGCCAAGCGGGCGCTGACCCAAAGCTCGGCCAGCTACGAAAATGAGGCCTTGCCCGCCGGCAGTGCCACGGTGATCAAGATCGGTGACAAGACGCTGACACCGCCGACGGCCAGCACCTTGGCCGGTGGCCACAAGTTTGACGAGGCCTCGGCCAAGGCCATCGCCACCTTCAAGAAGGACTTGGCCGATGCACTGAAGGCCGCCGGCTACCCGCCCAAGGCCAAGCCGATCACCTTCATGAGCGGCCAGTGGTGGCAGGTGGTGGGCATCCTCAGCATCCTGGTGCTGTACGTGACGATGGTCTACGGCCCGATCGCCGCGATGCTGGTGGAGCTGTTCCCGACCCGCATCCGCTACACCTCGATGAGCCTGCCGTACCACATCGGCAACGGCTGGTTCGGTGGCCTGCTGCCGTCGATCACCTTTGCGATGGTGGCCTCCAACGGCAACATGTACCACGGCCTGTGGTATCCGATCGTGATCGCCGCCGTGTGCTTCGTGATCGGCCTGATCTTCGTGCGCGAGACCAAGGACGTGGACATCTACGCCAACGACTGACCCAACCGCGCAGTTGAGCGACGCCGGGCGCCAAGGCGCCCGGTTCTGCTTGTCAACAACCCTTCTTCGCAGACAACAGCCATGTGGAAAATCCTGGTCGCCTTCATCGTCTTCGCAGCCCTGGGGCTGTACGTGCTCAAACAAGCCGGTGGCGACGTCAACATGGGTGGTGAGAGCCACGATGTGTCGGGCGGGCATGCAGCGCCTGCCCCCGCCGCTGCACCGGCATCGGCAGCGTCGCAGTGACAAGCCTGACCCTCAGGCGGTGGCAGCGCGGAACGCGGCCTGCACTGCCCGCACCTGCGACGGATGCAGGCTGCCAAGCTTCGGTGTCTGACCGTGCGGTGCGGCTGGCGGCACTGAAAACCACTCGGTGGTGTATGGCAAATCCAGCGTCTGCTTGAGGTCAAACTTGGTGTCGTGGCTCAAGCCGGCAGCGGCAAAGGCCACAAGGTTGCCCGCACGCAAAACAGCGAACTCACCCCGGTGCAAAGCGGTGGTTTGTTGGCTGGTGCCATCGGCCACCCGCACCGTGAATTGCGGGGCATCGTCATCGAACACGGCCAAGACCAGCGCGGGGCGCGGCTTCGGGCGTGGATGGATGTCGTCAGGAAAGTGGCACCAGACCATCTCGCCCGCAGTGGGCTCGGCCCACCACCGCAAGCTCACTGGTGCACCCTCACGCTTCGCGTGGTCCCGCCAAGCGGGACGCGAGCGCTCCCTTCGGGCGGCCGTGCGGGAGCGCTCACGCGGCTTCCACCTCGAACAGGCTGGAGCGCACCGACGTCTTCCTGACCTGGCCGATGCGCTTCTTGATCTGGCGCAGCTGCCCGGCTGTCAGCGGGCCTTCATCGGCCTCGTATTGCGGCAACAGCCTGGCCGCCATGTCATGCAGCGCCAGGTGGATGGCCTGCGTCTCGCCGACACCCAGGTGTTCAGCCAGGCGCTTGGCAGTGTCGCGTGTCACGCCCGTGGCGCTGCCGATGGGGCGGTAGCGGAACGCGATCTGATTGGCGGTGCTGCGGGTGGCCGTGTTGTGGGTCCAGAAATCTGATATCCAGAAGATATGCAGTTGCGTTGCGCAACTCAAGCTTGCGTGCCACCACGCCGGCAGCCACCGGGCTCAAGCCACACAAGTGCGGTTCTTGCCCGTGCGCTTGGCTTCGTAGAGCCCTTCGTCGGCGCGCGCCAGCGCGCTGTCGATGGCCTCCCCCGGGCGCCAGGCGGTGACACCGGCCGAGAAGGTGACAAACACCTCCTGTCCGTCGTGCATGAACAGGCTGGCGCTCAGGCGCCGCTGCAGCCGGGTGATGGCCTGCTGCGCTTCATCAACCGGCGTGGCCGGCAGCAGCAGCACAAACTCTTCACCACCGAAGCGGGCGATGTGGTCCACCGGGCGCAGCCAGTCTTTCACCCGCGCGGCCAGGTTCTGCAGCGCCACATCACCCGCCGCATGGCCCAGGCTGTCGTTGAGCTTCTTGAAGTTGTCGATGTCGATCAGGCCCACGGCCAGGGGAGCCGCACCCGCACCCACACCCACACCCGCACCCACAGCGTCATCGGCGCCGGTGCGCTGCGCCCGCGCGGTCTCCAGCGCAAAGGCTTGGGCCAGGCCACGGCGGTTGGCCACTTGCGTCAGTGCGTCGGTGCTGACCTCGTCGGACAGGCGGCGCAGCTCGGCCTCCAGCCCCAGCACGCGGGATTCCAGCGCTGCGGCACGGGCATGTTCTGCCGCCAGGCGGCTGCGGGCGCCGGCCACCAGGCCTTGCACGGCGCGGCTTTCATCGAGCATGCCGCGCACCGCAGCGGCCAGGCTGTCGAGTGAATCGGCGGCTTCCACCGCTTGCGCATAACCCGCCACCTTGTCGCCAAAGCGGTCGGTGGCGCTGTCGAGCGCACCCAGCTCGGACAGCACCTGGCGCACCATCTGCTTGAGTGCGTCACGGGCCTGGGCGCGCTCGGCCTGCAGGTTTTGCTGGGCGGCGCGGCTGCCGTCCAGCAGCTCACGCGCGGCGCGCACGGCGCGGGCGCCGGCGGCACTGTCCAGGCGCTGGCGCAGGCCTTGCACCGTGCCGTCGGCCCAGCGTGGGTCATCGGCAAAGTCGGCGATGCCGGCGGTCAGTGAGCGGCACAGCGCCAGCAGTTCGTCCACCAGCTCATGGCGTTGGCCGAACAAGCGCTGCACCCGGTGACAGACGTCGGCCACCGCGTCGGCCAATGCCGGGGTGGCGCCATCGTGTGCCACACGCGCGGCCAGCACCGCCAGTTCATCGGCCAGTTCTGCCGCACGTGGGTCGTCGGCCGGCAGGCCGGCGCACAACGTGGCCTGCAGCACCTGCACCAGGCGTGGCTGGGCGTCGGCCGCCAGGGCGCCGGGCGCACCGGGGCCAGCTGCAATGCTGTCGTTGGCGGCACTGGCGTTGGTGGCACGGTCGTTGGCGGCACTGTCGTTGGCGGCACGATCGTTGGCGGCAACACCGGGGGACTGCACGGCGTCGATGTCGGCATCGGGCGTATCGCCGTCCCAGGCGCCCACCAGCTGCGACAAGCGGTGCTGCAGCCGCTGGGCGTCGCTGCGGCTGCCGTCCAGCACCCGCTGCAGGCTGTCTTTCTTGCGCGCGCCGGTCCAGTGGCGGCCGCCGCGCTCCAGGCCCTTGGCCAGGCGTTCGATCAGCTGGGCCCAGGCCGCACCCTGCGGTGCCGGCGCGGGCTCACCGGCTTCGTCGGCATAGGCACGGCTGAAATTGGTGGGCGTGGGCTCCTGGCGGGCCATCGCCAGGCGGCGCAGGGCGCCCTTGGCCAGCTGGGCAGGGGCGGGACGTTCAGCGTCCATCAAGGGTGGCTCCGGGGCTGGTCAGACAAGATGGCTTGTCTTCGGCCCGACCAGCGCTGGCTTGAGCCTGCGGCCTGCGCTGGGCTGGCTGCTCAGGGCCGGCGCCCGCCGGTGCTGCGTGGTGGCTCCAGCCGGTCGGCGCCGGCCTGCACGATCCACGGCGCCTTGCGTGGCAGCACGGTCTGCTGCAGCCAGCGCTCCAGCTCGTCGGGCGGGATCGGCCGGCTGAACAAGAAGCCCTGCATCACGCCGCAGCCCAGGCGGTGCAGCACTTCCATCTGGCGCAGGTTCTCCACGCCCTCGGCGATCACCCGCAGGCCCAGGCTGCGGGCCAGCGCAATGATGGCGGTGACCACCGCCGAGCTTTGCGGCGTGATGCCCAGGTCACGCACGAAGCTGCGGTCGATCTTCAGCTCACTGATCGGCAGCGTCGTCAGGTAGGCCAGACTGGAGTAGCCGGTGCCGAAGTCGTCGATCGAGATCTCGACGCCGATCTCGGTCAGCCGGTGCAGCGACGGGATCACGTTCTGCAGATCCTTCATCAGGCCGGTCTCGGTGATCTCCAATTGGATGGCGCGGTGCGGCACGCCGTAGGTCGACACACATTCATGGATGTGCTCGACCAAGTCACTGCGCTCGAACATGCGGTTGGGCAGGTTCACTGCAATCGAATCGGCAAAACCAAAATTCACCTGCCAGACCTTGGCCTGGCGCGCCGCCTCGCGCAGCGCCCATTCACTGAGCGGCACGATCAGGCCGGTTTCTTCGGCCAGCGGAATGAAGTCACCCGGCGGCACCAGCGCGCTGCCACGCTGCCAGCGCATCAACGCCTCGGCACCCACCATGCGCGCCGAGCGCACGTCGATCTTGGGTTGGTAGTGCAGCACCAGCTCATTGCGCTCGATGGCCTTGTGCAGCGCGGACTCCAGCTCCAGCTTCTCGCGGCCACGCCCGGCCAGCATCGGGCTGTAGATGGCGCTGGAATTGCGCCCGGCGTTTTTCACCGAGTACATCGCCACGTCGGAATTGCGCATCAGGTCGGCCACCGTGCTGCCGTCGCGCGGGTACATCGCAATGCCCACGCTGGCGGTGACAAAACACTCCTGGCCACCGACGAAGATCGGCTCGCGCATCGCATCCAGGATGCGGCCCGACACGCGCTCGGCGTCGGCCTCGTCGGCCACCTCGGGCAGCAGGGCGATGAACTCATCACCGCCCAGGCGGCCCACCGCCTCCAGCGTGCGGTGGCTGCGGGCACCGGCGGTGTCCAGGGCGCCGTCCATCACCTGGTCACTGTGGCGCACGCAGCCGCGCAGGCGGCGTGCCACCTCCACCAGCAGTTCGTCCCCCGCCGCATGGCCCAGGGTGTCATTGATGACCTTGAAGCGGTCCAGGTCGATCAGCAGCAGCGCGGCCAGGTGGCCCAGGCGGCGGGCATGGTCGAGTGCGCGCTCGCTGCGCCAGATGAGCTGGCGGCGGTTGGGCAGGCCGGTCAGCGCGTCGAAATTGGCCAGGTGGCGGATGCGGTCTTCGGCCACACGCCGGTCGGTCACGTCCTGCACGATGCCGGTGTAGCCGATGCCGTGGCCATGCTCGTTGAACTCGGGCTCGGCCTCCACATGCACGATGCGCATGCGGCCGTCGGGCAGGGTCACCGGCACGTCGATGGCCAGCACGGTGTTCTGCGCTTGCACCTCGGCCAGCACCCGGGTCATGCCACGCCGCTCGGGCAGCGGCACCATGCGCACCAGGCGGCGCATCGACACCCGGTCTTGCGGGCCGTAGCCGAACACCCGCAACGCTTCAGGCGCCAGCGTCAGCCCGCCGCCAGCCTGGCTGCCGCCGCCACCCACCGGCTTGCGCCAATCAAAGCTGCCCATGCGGGCCAGGTCTTGCGCGCGTGCCAGCTTGCTCTTGCTGCGCTCCAGTTCCTGGCGGGTGCGCGCCGAGCGCAGCACATGGCGCAGGCGGCCGGCCAGCAGGCTCCACTGTGTGCTCTTGACGAAAAAATCGGTGGCGCCCACCTGGTAGGCACGGTTGATCGACGCCTCGTCATCGAGCCCGGTCAACATCAGCACCGGCATGTTCTCGAAGCCGGGCGATTCACGCAGCTGGTGGCAGGTGTCGAAGCCGTCCAGGCCGGGCATCATCGCGTCGAGCACGATGATGTCGGGGGTCCAGTCGGCCAACATCGCAAGCGCCTCTTCACCGCCGCTGGCACCGGTGATGTCGAAGCCACGGCCGTGCAGGGCCTCGGCGGTCAGCATCAGCGCCACGGCATCGTCATCGACCAGCAACACCTTGGGCCGCTCGGGCGAGTCGTCGGCGTCAACGGTGTGAGAAAGGGTCATCGATGGCGCGAACTACGTGTCAGTCAGCAGTTGAAGTACAGCAGCATCGACCCGTCCGGCCTCGGCCACCAATTGATCCAGCATACCCGGCACGTCATTGACCCGGCCCTCGCGCAGTGCCTTTTCAGCGTCTTCGCACAAGGCCGAGAGCAGCAGCGCACCCACACTGGCCGACGACGATTTTAGGGTGTGGGCCACCAGCCTCTGGGTGGCAAGGTCGGGTTGGGCGCGCGCCTGTGCCAATTGGGCCAGCAGGCGGGCCATGGATGCGCGGTAGGTGGCCAGCACCCGTTGCACCAACTGGTTGGCGCCGGTGGGGTCCAGCTGTGCAAGGGCGGCCAGGGCGGTGGCGTCCAGCACCGTGGCGCCTGGCGCTGCGGCCGGCGCCCCGTCGTGGCCGACCGGTGGCCCCGGTGGCGGGGGAAATGGCAATGTCATGGACGAGCACCCTGGTGAAAGACGGGGTGTCCGCGTGAACGATGCCTCCCTGACTGCCATGCCCAAGCATCGCGCGGCCCTCAAGGCACGTCAACCGAGAGGGCCGGCCAAGCTGCGGTTGGCCACCACACGGCCGTGTGCAACGGTGCCGGGAAACAACAACAGGTGAACACATGTCACCGTTCATGCAGACCCAGGCCGGCGCAACCATATGCTGGCGCCAGCCGTCAAGCCTGACTTTCGGCGACCCAGCAGCCAACTTGAGCGGCTGCTTTGCAACGGCTGGCATCAAAGGCCGCTTTCGTACAATGTTTGACATGTCGTGTGACTGCCCTGCTGGCGCCACGGCGCCCGCCAGCACCCCCAAGCCCGCCCGACCGCCACACCGGCGCCGCTGCTGATGCCGCTGTGGCTGCCGCGTGCCGTGTTGCCGCTGGCGCTGGTGCTGGCTGCGCTGCTGGTCACCATACTGGCCGGCCTGGGCCAGTTGCCGGCCTGGTTGCTGGCCGTGGCGGTGCTGCTGTGCAGCGCCGCCATGCTGCTGGCCGGCGCCTTCTGGGCCCGCCAGCGCCAGGCTGAACGCCTGCGCGAGGCGCGCCAGCAATTGCAGTTGCTGGGCCAGCTGGTCGATGTGTGGTGCTGGCAGACCGACGCGGAACACCGCCTCGTCAAACTGCAGCCGCCACAGGGCGCACCCGCATCGGCCTGGGTGGCCGGCGCGTTCTCGGGCGACTGCCTGTGGCAGCGCTTCGACGATGCCCAGCACAGCCTGCAGCCGCGCATGCTGGCCCAGGCAACGCTGGGCGAGATGCGCGTGCTGCAGGCGCAGGCCAACGGCGGCACGCCGCGCGCCTGGGCGCTGCGTGGCCTGCCGCGGCTGGACGGCAAGGGCCGGTTTGCCGGCTACAGCGGTGTGGCCTGGCCCACCGAGGCTGCCGACGCCGCCCGCAACGCCCAGCAGGCGCTGCAGGCCATGCTGGGGCATGGCCCGTCGGCGCTGTGCCTGGGTCGGCCGGCGGCCGACGGCAGCGGCTGGCTGCTGCACCAGGCCAGCCCCGCCGCGCGCACGCTGCTGGGGCTGGCGGCACCGGGCGACCAGGCCCCGCTGCCTTGGC
>JANNMP010000059.1:0-1914 GCA_031398015.1 Burkholderiaceae bacterium | reverse complement strand
AACACCGTCAGCGTGGTGGACACGGCAGCGCGGCGCGTCATCGGAGCAGTGCCGGTCGGTGCTTCGCCACACGGCCTTCGGATCACGCCAGACGGCAAGCAGGTCTGGGTCGCCAACCTCAAAGGCGGCACGGTGTCGGTGATCGACACCGAAAGCCGAAAGCAGATCGCTCAGATCGCGGCCGGCAAGGGCCCGGCGCAGGTGGGTTTCACACCGGACGGTCGTTTCGGCTTCGTATCGTTGTCTGGAGAGAACAAGGTCGCGGTGATCGATCCGGTGAGCCGCAAGGTGATTCGCAAGATCGCCGTCGGGACGGTGCCGATCCAGTTGTACGCGACGCCCGACAACAGGCTGCTTCTGGTCGCCACCCAAGGCACGCTGAAGAAGCCCGGCACCACGGTCAGCGTGATCGATATTGGCAGCATGAAGGTGGCCGCGACGATCAAGGCCGGGGTCGGGGCGCACGGCGTCGTCGTTGGTCATGATGGACGCCATGCTTTCGTGACGAACACCTACGCGAACACCGTGTCGGTCATCGACGTTGCCGAGCGCAAGGTCGTTGCCACGGTTCCAGTGGGCAAAGGCCCCAACGGCATCAGCATGGCACCGTGATGGCAACGCAACAACCTGAAGGAGAAGCCGCATGGCGTGGCTGACCGAGAACTGGTTCTGGATCCTGACGTTCATCGCCTTCATCGCGATGCACCTGTTCGGTCATGGTGGGCACGGTGGTCATCGCGGTCACGGCGGCGGTGACCGTCAACGAAGTGTGGATGGCAAAGAAGCGGGCGTTGCGCAGAGCCGTTCTGCGGACGCCAGATCAGGTGGGCACCATCACTGAGAGACTCAGCGAGATGCGATCGGGCTTGGATCGAATCCAGCCACGCCAAGACAGTGACGACGCAACCAAACGCCTCAAGGAGCAACAGACATGCTGAACATCAAGGTCGTGAGCTGGGCACTCGGCATCTTCACCGCCATCAGCTTCGTGCTGTGTGTGATCTATGGGCTGATCGTGCCGCCAAGCCTGCACATGGCTCCGTTTCTGGAAATGGTGCTGCCGGCGTTCAAGTGGCTCACTTTCTGGGGCTTCTGCCTGGGGCTGATCGAGAGCTTTCTCTACGGGGCCTATGTCGGACTCGTGTTCGTGCCCATTGACAACTTCCTGGCTCGCCGATGGGGTGGTCCGGTGGGGCCGGTGGGGGGCCAGAGCAGGCTGGCGTGATGCAAGCAGCCGCAACGGGCGGATCAGCAACGGTGGATCAGCCCGCCGGCCTGCGGCCTCTTCAACTGGGGTGGCTGGCGGGCTCTGTCTTCATCGTTTCCGCCGGCTATGGGGCACTCTTGCCGGTGCTGCCGGGGTGGCTGGCGTCGATGATGCCCGGCGCCAGCGCCGATGATGTCGGTCGCCACGTCGGCTTTCTCAGCGGCGTGTATGCGGCTGGCGTGCTGCTGGGTGCGCCGCTGTGGGGCATCGTTTCGGATCGTGTCGGGCGCGGCCGCATCCTGATCATCGGGCTGGTCGGGTACGTTGCAAGTTCGCTGCTGCTGTTGATTCCCTCGATGGCCGGCGAGTCAAGCATCGAGGGCCTGTACGCGCTGCGCGGCGCGACCGGTTTCTTCGTCGCCGCAGTGGTGCCTGTGGTCGCGGCGCTGGTGGCCGAGCACACGCCCCAGGACAAGCGGGCACGGCGTTTTGCATGGCTGGGCGCCATGTCGCTGCTCGGGTTCCTGTTTGGCCCCGCACTGAGCGCGGTGGCCAATGAGCTCGCACCGTGGGTCACTGACGCAGCGGTCTCTGCGGCCCTGTCGGCACGGGTTGTATTGGTTCTATCGGCCGTGCTCGGCGCGGTGATGATGGTGGGACTGGCTGCAAGCCTGCCCGCTGCACTTGTGGGTCAGGTGCCAGCCGGA
>JANNMP010000046.1:0-3716 GCA_031398015.1 Burkholderiaceae bacterium | reverse complement strand
AGCCCGATGCCGCCGAGGCCGAACACCACCACGTTGGCGCCGGCCTCCACCTTGGCGGTGAACAGCACCGCGCCCACGCCGGTGGTGACGCCGCAGCCGATGTAGCAGACCTTGTCGAACGGCGCGTCGGGCCGGATCTTGGCCAGCGCAATGCCCGGCACCACGATGTGGTTGGCAAAGGTGCTGGTGCCCATGTAATGCAGGATGGGTTTGCCGCCGATGGAAAAGCGCGACGAGCCGTCGGGCATCAGGCCCTTGCCTTGGGTGGCGCGGATGGCCTGGCACAGGTTGGTCTTGCGTGACAGGCAGAACTTGCACTGCCGGCATTCGGGCGTGTACAGCGGGATCACATGGTCGCCGGGCTTGAGCCACGGCACACCGGCGCCCACCTCCAGCACCACGCCCGCGCCTTCATGGCCCAGGATGGCGGGGAACAGGCCCTCGGGGTCGGCACCGCTGAGCGTGTACCAGTCGGTGTGGCAGATGCCGGTGGCTTTCAATTCCACCAGCACCTCGCCGTCACGCGGGCCTTGCAGGTCGACGTCTTCGATGGTCAGCGGGGCGCCGGCTTTCCAGGCGACTGCGGCAGTGGTCTTCATGCGGTTTGTCCGGTGAGTTGCGCTTCCAGCGCGTCGATGAACAGGGCGGCCACATCGCAGCCGGTCTGCTGGGTGATTTCTTGAAAGCAGGTGGGGCTGGTGACGTTGATTTCGGTCAGGCTGTTGCCGATCACGTCCAGGCCCACCAGCAGCAGGCCACGCGCGGCCAGCATCGGGCCCAGGGCGTTGGCAATCTCCAGATCGCGTGCGCTCAGCGGCTGGGCCACGCCCTTGCCACCGGCGGCCAGGTTGCCGCGGATTTCAGTGCCCTGCGGAATGCGCGCCAGGCAGAACGGCACCGGCACACCGCCAATCACCAAGATGCGCTTGTCGCCCTGGCTGATCTCGGGCAGGTACTTCTGCACCATCAGCGTCTGGGCGCCGTCGGCGTTCAGCGTCTCGGTGATGCTACCCAGGTTCAGCCCGTCGGGGCCGACGCGGAAGATGCCGGCGCCGCCCATGCCGTCCAGCGGCTTGAGGATGATGTCGTGGTGCTGGGCATGGAAGCGCCGCACGTCGGCGGCGTCGCGCGTGACCAGGGTGGGCCCGATGAACTGCGGAAACTCAAGGATCGCCAGCTTCTCGGGGTGGTTGCGCAGCGCCGCCGGGTCATTGAACACCCGCGCGCCTTCTCGCACCGCCTGGCTCAGCAGATGGGTGGCATAGAAGTACTCGGGGTCGAAGGGCGGATCCTTGCGCATCAACACCGCATCCACCTCGGCCAGCACCTGGGGCCGTTCATCAGGGGGCTGTTGTGCGGCAGTGAACCAGGCGTGTGCATCGCCGGTGAGCGTGATGTCGCGCACGAAGGCGGTGACCTTCTCGCCACGCTGCCAGCGCACATCCTGCGGGCCGCAACACATCAGCGTGTGGCCGCGCGATGCAGCCTCGCGCATCATGGCAAACGTGCTGTCCTTGTGGGACTTGAAGCCTTCCAGCGGGTCGGCGATGAACAGCAGGCGCATGGTGGTGGCTCGGCGGTGGCTCGGCGGTGGTTCGGTCTAGCGGGGGGCGCGCCAGTGTTGCACAGCAAGCGCCGCAGCACCCACCACCACACCCCAGAAGGCCGAGCCGATGCCAGCCACCGACACCCCTGACAGCGTGACCAGAAAGGTCAGCGCCGCCGCGTCGCGGTGGCGCGGCTCGGCCAGCGCCTGCGCCAGGCCGCCGGCAATCGTGCCCAGCAGCGCCAGGCCCGCCACTGCCGCCACCAGCTCGTTCGGAAACGCCGCCAGCAGCCCCACCACCGCGCCGCCGGCCAGGCCCATGGCGATGTAGAAGAAACCCGCCACCACCGGCGCGGTGTAGCGCTTGGCGCGGTCGGCGTGGGCCTCAGGCGCCATGCAGATGGCCGCAGTGATGGCCGCCAGGTTGATGGCGAATGCGCCGAACGGCGCCAGCAGCAGCGTCACCAGCCCGGTGGCGGTGGTCACCGGCGAGACGGGGATGGCATAGCCCGCTGCGCGCTGCGCCGCCACGCCGGGCAGGTTTTGCGAGGCCATGGTGACGATGAACAGCGGCAGCGCCACGCCCACCACGCTGGCCAGGCTGAAGGCCGGCGTGACCCACACCGGCGTGGCCCAGCCCCAGGCAATGCCACCGAGTGCCACCTGGCCCTGCAGCGCGGCCACGCCGATGCCCACGACCAGCACCACCGGCACCGCATAGCGTGGCCACCAGCGGCGACCGGCCAGGTAGGCCGCCAGCATCGCCAGCACCAGCCAGGGCGCCGTGCGCACCGACAGCACCGCGTCCAGCCCGAAGCGGGTGAGCACGCCGGCCAGCAGCGCGGCGGCCACCGCCATCGGCAGCTTGTCCATCACCCGCTCGAACAGGCCGCTGGCACCCACCGCGATGATCAGCAGCGCGCAAACGACAAAGGCGCCAGTGGCCTCGGGCAGGCTCACACCCTGCGTGGCGGCCAGCAGGGCGGCGCCGGGTGTGCACCAGGCCGTGAGCACCGGCAGCCGGTAGTGCAGCGACAAGCCGATGCAGCTGACGCCCATTGCCAGGCCCAGCGCCCACATCCACGACACGGTTTGCGCGGTGCTGGCACCCAGCGCCGACGCCGCCTGGAAGACGATGGCCACCGAGCTGGTGTAGCCCACCAGCACCGCAACGAAGCCAGCCACCACCGCCGACACCGAGACATCGCGCCACCATGCCTGCTGGCTCTGCACACCCTGCGCCATCACTGCCCTTTGGAGTTGCCTGGCCTGGACGCCGGGCCGGCGCGCAGCATAGCCGGCAGGGCTCAAGTTGGCATGCAGTGCGGCCGATGAACCAGGATGTGCCGCCTCGTTGCCTACCTCGGTGAACCGATCTACCTGGATGCGGTGGTCTGCACGCCGCGCCATTCACTGGTGCGCCAGGCGCTGCGGGCCGAAGAAGCGCGCACGGTGACCAACGGCGACGGCTTCGGCGTGGGCTGGTACGGCGAGCGCGCCGAGCCGGGTGTGTACCGCGAGGTGATGCCCGCCTGGTCCGACGAGAACCTGCTGGCGCTGTGCGCCACCGTGCGCTCGCGGCTGTTTTTCGCCCATGTGCGCGCAGCCACGGGCGGCGGCATCGCGCGCCACAACTGCCACCCGTTCCGCCACGGCAAGTGGCTGTTCATGCACAACGGCCAGATCGGCGGCTACGCCGGTGTGCGCCGCGCGCTGGAGGCGCAGTTGCCCGACAACCTGTTTGCCGAGCGCCGTGGCGCCACCGATTCAGAGCTGCTGTTCCTGCTGGCGCTGGCGCGCATTGGCGCCGACCTGGCACCGGCTGCGGCAATGCAATCGGTGCTGGTCGACACCCAGGCGCTGATGGCCACGCTCGGCATTGCCGAGCCGCTGCGCTTTGCCGCCACGCTGTCCGACGGCGAGCAGCTGCTGGCCTTCCGCTACGCCAGCGACGGCCACCCGCCCAGCTTGTATGTGGGTGGCTGCAGCCAAGGCAGCATCGTGGCGTCCGAGCCGCTGGATGCCCACCCCGAAGCCTGGCAGAGCGTGCCGGCGAACAGCTGGGTGCGCGTGGTGGAAGGCGGCGTGACGCTGCACGGCTGAATGCTGCTTCGGGCTCGGTGCAGCATTTGTTGCCTGCGGCCAGCGGACGTGCAACGGCTGGCGCAAG
>JANNMP010000024.1:0-4288 GCA_031398015.1 Burkholderiaceae bacterium | reverse complement strand
GGCAACTGCCGGTGGGCTGCGGCTTCCGCTTCCAGGACACCTTCGACAACCGCCACCCGCTGTACGCCGGTGATGTGGGCATCGGCATCAACCCAAAGCTGGCGCAGCGGGTGCAAGACGCCGATCTGATCATCGCGCTGGGCGTGCGCCTGGGCGAGATGACCACCGGCGGCTACAGCCTGATCACCGCGCCAAAAGCCGCGCAGCGCCTGGTGCACATCCACGCCGGGCCCGAAGAGCTGGGCCGGGTGTATGCGGCTGATTTGCTGCTGCAAGCCAGCATGGCCTGCGCCGCCAAGGCGCTGGAAGCATTGGCCGCGCCCACCAGCGTGGCCTGGGCTGGTGCGTCGGGTTGGGCCGCCAGCGCCCATGCCGACTACGAGGCCAACCACCTGGCGCCCGCAGTGGCGCCGCTGGACATGGCGGTGGTGGTGCAGACCGTGCAGCGCCTGGCGCCCGAGAACACCGTCTACACCAACGGCGCCGGCAACTACAGCGGCTGGCTGCACCGCTATGTGCGTTACCACGGCCTGCAGCACCATGGCCGCACCCAGCTGGCGCCCACCTCGGGCGCGATGGGCTACGGCCTGCCGGCGGCGGTGGCCGCCGCGCTGCTGCAGCCTGATCGCTGCGTCGTCAACGTCGCTGGCGATGGTGATTTCCTGATGACCGGCCAGGAGATGGCCACGGCCATCGCGCACGGTGCCAACCAGGCGGCCGGCCGGCTCATCAGCATCGTGGTCGACAACGGCACGTACGGCACGATCCGCATGCACCAGGAGCGTGAATACCCCGGCCGGGTGAGTGGCAGTGATTTGCACAACCCCGATTTCGCCGCCATGGCGCTGGCCTTCGGCTGGCGCGCGGCGCGGGTCGAGCGCACGCAAGACTTCGAGCCCGCATTCACCCAGGCGCTGCAAGCCGGCGCGCCGATGCTGATTCACGTCTTGCTCGACGCTGACGTCAGCACCAGCCGCAGCACGCTCACCGCGCTGCGCAACGCAGCCATCCAGGCCGGGCGCTGAGCCCCCGGTCTGGATGTGCGCAGATCAAGCCTGGCGGCGCCGCCGCAGCATCGCCAGCATCGCTGCGCCACCGGCCATCAGCGCCCAGGTGTGTGGCTCGGGGACCGGTGCCATCGGCACCAGTTGGCCGGGGCCGAAGCCCGCCACGCTGGCCGCAGTCTGCGCGCCGTTGCGCACCATGTTGCGCTCGATGTCGAAGCTGAAGATGCTGGGGTCACCTCGACTGCCGTCGGCGTTCAAATCCCAGATGGTCTGGGTGTAGCCGCTGAAATTCAGCGATTCGCTGACCTGCGGCATGTCGCCGCCGCTGCTCATCGACAAGCCGCTGAACAGCACGTTGTCCAGCTCCAGCTGCATGGTGGTGACCGAGCGGGCACCGGACATCTGCACCAGCTCCAGCGTGGCTTGGCCGATGGAGCGGCCACGCAGCAGGTTGCCCAGGATCGCCGGCACCGCGCCGTCGAAGACCTGGGTCACTGTCAGCTCAGACACCGACGGCCGCGAGGCCGTGAAATCGGCACCGTTCGGCGCCAGCCCCAGGCCGATGCCCATCTGGAATGAACTGAGCTTGATCCAGTTCTCGTAACCGCTGTCGCCGCTGTCGCCGTAGATGGAATCGGCACCCGCACCCAGGCGCAGGTACAGCCCGCCTGCCGCACCGCCACCGCCACCCGCGCCCAGCGTGCGGCTGGTCACGCCCGAGGCGACGCCTCTGACACTGTCGTAGCCCACCTCCAGCTTGGGCCCGGGCGGGGCGCCCAGCACAGCGGGGTCATAGGCCAGGTTGAAGCTGCGGAAGGCCTGCGACACGCTGACCGACGGCCGCTCACCGCCCGACGACACCGACAAGCCGCTGATCGCCGTGGTGCCGGTGGCCATCGTCAGGTAGCTGCCGGGTGCGCGGGCGCCGCCCCCCAAGAAGCTGGTGGTCGCGTTGTAGCGCCCGCCACTGACCAGCGCCGCGTTCAGCGCGTTGTAGCTGCTGTCGAAGGTCTGCGTGGTGACGATTTCCGACACGCTGGGCTGGCTGGCCTGGCGCGGCACGCCGCCCACGCCCGAGCTGATGCCCACGCCCACCCCAAACTGGAAGCTGTGGGTGTTGATCGACCCGCGGTGGTCTTCCACGGTCGACAAGCCGACGATGTTCGGCCCGCTGATCGTGTCGAACTTGAGCTGGATGCTGTCGGCCGCCTGCGCCGCCGTGTGGGCCAGCAGCGCCGCCGCGCAGGCCAGCGCCGTGCGTTGCGTTCGCTGCAATAAAAATGTGTGCATCTGGAACTCCGATCTGGGCCGGCGCAGGCGCTGCAGACGGGATGCCTGTGCTGCCGCAACGGCGCGCAGCAGCGTCGCACGCAGCTGCTGCCGCCGCCACGCCCGAATGCAGGGTGGCCAGGGCCCAAACCACGGCGCCGGCCGCCTCGTCAGCGCCCGCCCGCCCCACCAGCGGCCCTACCGGGCCAGCCGCCGCCGACGGCGCATCCAGCCCAGCATGGCGATGCCCAGCGCCAGCATGCCGGCGGTCGCCGGTTCCGGGACGACGGTGACCACCGACGACTTGAAGTCGTTGCTCGGGTCGTAGACGAAGCCGTCGAAGCCGACAAAGCCGTCGAAAGTCAGGTCAGGCTCGATATTCTTGAACGACACCGTGTACATGCCCGGCGTGACGGGCGCACGCAGCGTCACGTTGGCAAGGTGCACCACGCCGCTGAACGGGGTGAACAGGCTGCCGTCGATCACCTCGACTGGCGCGACCGATTTGGATTCGGGCAGGTCCCAGAGCGGGTCGGAAACAATGTTCGCCAGCTGCGCCGCAGCGCCGACGCCATCGATGGCCAGCGTCGGCTCCAGCATCAACTCGATGCCATAGGAGGTCAGCCCGCCATGCAGCCCGTCCTCCAGCGCAAACAGCCGCATCGTGAAGGCCGTGCCGGGCGCAATGCTGGTCGTGGCGTCGTGCGCTGAATCGCCGTTGAAGTCAGCGTAGATGCTCAGCGCCGCATTGGCGCTGCCGCAGGCCAGCAGCGCAGCGGCCCAGGTGATCGAAAGACCAAGAAAGGTTTTCATCGAAGTGCTCCAGTCGGAGTTCGGTTGTCGGGATGTCCGCTCGCCGATCCCCAAGATGTTGTCCGGCCGGCACCGCCGAGACGGCGGCGCCTGCCGGGTTGATCACGGCGCGCGTGCGGCCAGGTGGTGAGCGCCGGTCACATCAGCGGGCAGTTGCGGCGGCCGAATTCACGGCGGACGAAGGCGACGTCGGACGCGTCGACGTCGCCGTCGCCGTCGATGTCGGCACGGCAGGGTTCAGCGGCCGGCGATGCGCGCAACAGGGTCACCGTGCCGGTCAGCAGCGACCTGCCCGCTGGGTCCTCGACGCGGAACTGGCCGCTGACGAGCCTGGCATTGATCATCTCCTGCAGCCGCGGCACCCGGCCTTCCCTGAAGAACGGGCTGTCAGACGGGAAGTTCAGCGTCGTGATGAACGCCGACCCCCGCGCCAGCGGCGCCGACCCGGGCATTGCCATGATCATGTCCTGGGCGTCGTCGAAGACCGCTTCAATGGTCAGTGGGCCCGGCTCGGGCCCGGGGTTGGGAATCCTGGGGATGCGGATGATGAAGGTGCGAAGCCAGTCCCACAGCCGCCAGTGCCAGCGCCACGGATCGATGAAGACTTGTAAATTGGTCTGAATCGACAGCGACCGCGTCGGACTCAGATCGGGGTCGAGCATGAAGTCGAGGAAGATCTGCTCACCAGGCGCAACACCCATCTGGTTATCGCCGACTGTCACCGTTGCAGTGACGTCGTAAGCCGCTTTCTCGTTCTGTGCAGCGACCGTTCCAGCCGCGACAAGGGCGGCTACCGTACATCCGACCGAGAGAACCTGTTTGACGTTGTGCCACATGAGAACCTCCAGACGAGACGAGACCAATTCAGCCGAACGTTCGTCGGCGTCGAATGCGTCAACGACCGCCGGGGCATGCCAACCGGCAAAGGAAACGGAACAATTCTGAACATCGAGCACCGGCGGTTGTTCGCGTTCCGATGCGACCAACCGCTGCCGCCAGGTTGCCCGGGCAACCCTGATCGACAACTGCAACCTGGACCGGGTTCGCTCTGGCGTCAATCCCTAACAGGCTGGGTGGGCGGCGCGGGCTGTGTCAGGCCTGTGTCTGGCCTGTGTCTGGCGTCCGCGGCGGTCGCCGCAGTGCGGCTGGTCGCGCCCGAGGCTGTGTCGGTCCCTTGCGGCCCGCCGCACCGCACCGCA
>JANNMP010000754.1:0-1553 GCA_031398015.1 Burkholderiaceae bacterium | reverse complement strand
CTGCAGCCAGTTGTGCGCTGCGTAGTGCGCCCGCCCATCGGTGGCGTGCAGCGTGTAGGCATGGCGCGACCGCGCCGAGCGGTTCGGCGCGCTGCAATGCGGCAGCCTGCCGTGGAAGACCACCAGCGTGCCAGCTTCGGCCGGCACCGGCAGCGCTTGGCTGGTTTCGGGCCAGGGTGTGCTGTCCAGTGTGTGCATCTGCACGCCATCACCGTGCCGCATGAACTGTTCGCGCAGCGGGCCGTGGTGGCCACCGGGCTGCAGCCACAGGCAGCCGTTGTCCTGCGTGGCGTCTTCCAGCGCAAACCAGAAGCCGGTGACGCTGGCGGGCGTGGTGTCGAAGAAGCTGGCGTCCTGATGCCAGGCCACTTCACCGCCGATGCCGGGCTGCTTGAAGATATACATGCTCTGCCACAGTTGCGGCTGCTGCAGGCCGATGTCGTGTGCCAGCGCGGCCAGTGCCGGCCCGCGTGAAAAGCGGTTGAACACCGGGTCCAGGTCATGCAGTGCATGGCCGATCTTGTTGATCGACAGCGCCTTGGCCTGGCGCAGCCGGCCCTGGGCATCGAACGCCTCTTCTTCAAAGAAGCACTGCACACCTTCGGCCGAGGCCAGGAATGCTGCGCTGGCGGCGCGCCGCGCCTGGTCTTGCGTGGAGAAGATGGCGCGGTGGCTGTGCTCGTCGAAGGCCTGCACGATCTGCAGTGCGCGCGTGCGCAGTGCCGCCACCTCGGCCGCCGTCTTGAAGCCGGGCAGCACCAGAAAGCCGTCGTCCTGGTATCGCATTTGCTGGGCAGGGCTGAGCATCGGCTGATGATGCCATTGCGCTTTGCCGCACGCCCACCAGCGCCTGGCGCGCTGGGTGACACTGCTGGCCCCGTTGCTGCCGAAGACCGCGCCATGCTGATCCGCAATGCCACCCTGCCCGACGGCCGCACCGGCATCGACCTGCTGCTGCGCCAGGGCCGCATCGCCGCCATGGGCGCGGGCCTGTTCCACGGCCAGCCGGCCCCGGCCGATGTGGCCGCCTGCGACGACATCGATGCCGCCGGCTGGCTGCTGAGCCCGCCCTTCGTCGACCCGCATTTCCACATGGATTCGACGCTGAGCCATGGCCAGCCCCGGGTCAATGCCAGCGGCACGCTGCTTGAAGGCATCCAGCTGTGGGGCGAGCTGAAGCCGCTGCTGACTGAAGAAGCGTTGATCGAGCGCGCGCTGCGTTACTGCGACTGGGCGGTGGCACGCGGCCTGCTGGCCATCCGCAGCCATGTGGACGTGTGCGATGCGCGCCTGCTGGCGGTGCGCGCGCTGCTGCAGGTCAAACAGCAGGTGGCGCCGTACCTTGACCTGCAATTGGTGGCCTTTCCGCAAGACGGCCTGCTGCGCGCCCCTGGTGCTTTGGGCAACTTGAAGCGTGCTCTGGACTTGGGCGTGGACGTGGTTGGCGGCATCCCGCACTTCGAGCGCACGATGGCCGACGGAGCCCAGAGCGTGCAGACCCTGTGCGAGCTGGCGGCCGAGCGGGGCCTGATGGTCGACATGCACTGCGACGA
>JANNMP010000715.1:0-1869 GCA_031398015.1 Burkholderiaceae bacterium | reverse complement strand
GCCATTGGCCGCGCTGCCCGCGCATCCGCTGATCGTGCCCGAGCGCGGCCACGCCATCCGCAAGCTGCTGGAAACCCAAGCCGTGCTGGCCGGGCTGAAGTTGAACATTGCCTGGGAGGTGAGCAGCATCGGCGCCATCATTGATCTGGTGTGCGCGGGCTACGGCCATGCGGTGCTGCATGCCAGCGCGGTGGCAGCCTCGGGCCGGGCTGATGCGCTGTGGGTGCGCACCCTTGTGCAGCCACGGCTCAACAGCATGCTGTGCCTGGCTGTGTCAGCCCGCCAACGGCCCAGCCCGCTGGTGCGCCAGACCACCCAGCTGCTGCTGGAGCTGGTGCGTGCGCTGCCGCAAAGCGCGGCGGCGGTGTCGCAGCCAGGCTGACATCCGGCGGCTGGCCTGGCCGCTGAAACGCGGCAGGTTGTTGCTCAGCCGGTCTTGCGGAACACCACCAGGTGCTGCCAGGGCAGGGTGCTGACAGTGCGCTCCCAGGCCAGCGGATGCACCTCTGCCTCAAGCCGGATCTGCGCCTCGCTCATCTTGTGCAGCGGCTTGATCGGCACGCGCGGGTCTTCAGCCTTGTACTCGACAAAGGCCACCCGGCCACCGGGTTTGAGCGCGCGCAGGATGCTTTGCAGCACCTCGTAGGGCCAGGCCAGCTCATGGTAGACATCGACCATGATGGCCAGGTCAAGCTGGCCTTCGCTCAGGCGCACGTCGCGCTCACCGCCCAGCCAGGGCAGCAGGTTGGCCAGGCCGGGCTGGGTGGCCAGGCGCTGCAGCAAACGCACCATCTCGGGCTGCACATCCACTGCCACCACCCGCCCACCGGGGGCCACGGCCAAGGCGATGCGCCGTGCCAGGTAGCCGGTGCCGGCGCCGATGTCGGCCACCACCATGCCCGGCTGCAAGGCCAGCGCGGCCATCAGCAGGTCGGTGCGTTCTTCGCGTTCACGCGCTTCACGCTCCAGCCAGGCCGCACCTTGCCAGCCCATCACGCTGGCGATTTCACGGCCCATGTGGCGGCGGCCGATGCCGTCGGCGCTGGCGGCTGCGCTGGTGTAGCGGCTGGCTTGGGCCAGGGCCGGGGCGGTGCTGGCGCAGGCCAGCAGGTGCAGGCAAAGCTGTCGGCGGCGGACTTGCATGGCGCATTGAATCCCGGCAGCGTTGGGCCGCGCCAATTCCAGGGCTTTGCTGATACCGATATGCCAGTCTGACATAGCAGCTATGGCTGGCCATGCCTGGATGTTGTTGCACCCGCCCCCCAGAATCCGGCACCAACCACCGCAGCCCAGCGCCCATCCAGCCGCCATGACCATTGCCGCCGCGACCCGACTGACCGCCATTTCATCGATGGCCACACGCGCCCTGCTGGCCGAGCTGCTGGCCGGCTGGCAGGCAGCGGGTGGCGGCGCGGTGGCGATGGAATCGGTGGGCGGTGTGGACGCCGCCAAGCGGGTGCAGGCCGGTGAGGCCTTCGATGTGGTGGTGCTGGCATCGGACGCCATCGACCGCCTGTTGGCCAGCGGCCACTTGCTGGCGGGCAGCCGGGTCGACCTGGTCTTGTCTGGCGTTGCCGTGGCGGTGCGCGCTGGTGCCGCACGGCCCGACATCGGCAGCGAAGACGCGCTGCGCCGGGCGGTGTTGGCGGCGCCCAGCATTGGGTACTCCACCGGGCCCAGCGGGGTGCAGTTGTTGAAGCTGTTTGACCGCTGGGGCATCACAGGCCAGCTGCAGGGCCGGCTGGTGCAGGCCGGCGCCGGCGTGCCGGTGGGCAGCCTGGTGGCCAGCGGCCAGGTGGCGCTGGGCTTTCAGCAGTTCAGTGAGTTGATCAACCTGCCCGGCATTGACCTGCTGGGCGCCATGCCCAC
>JANNMP010000659.1:0-4044 GCA_031398015.1 Burkholderiaceae bacterium | reverse complement strand
CGCCCGCAGCGAAGCCGAGGCCGGCCCGGTGCAGGCGCCCCAGGGTGGGCGCAGCACCAAACCCACGGTGACACTGCTGGGCGAGATGTTCCCGGCCGACCCGGTGATCCTGGGCATGATGCTCGAACCCATGGGCCTGGCTGCCGGGCCGGTGGTGCCAACGCGCGAATGGCGCGAGCTGTATGCCGCGCTCGACGGCGCGGTGGTCGCGGCCATCCACCCGTTCTACACCGCCAGCGTGCGCGAATTTGTTGCCGCCGGCCGGCCGGTGGTGGGCTCGGCCCCGGTGGGCCACGATGGCACCGAGGCCTGGCTGCAGGCCATCGGCAATGCCGCCAATGTGCCCCAACATCGGATCGACGCGGCCAAGAACCGCATCCTGCCGGCGATCAAGGGCGCGCTGGCCAAGACACCGATCAAGGGCCGCATCACGCTGTCGGGCTACGAAGGCAGTGAGCTGATCGTCGCCCGCCTGCTGGTGGAAAGCGGCGCTGATCTGCGCTACGTCGGCACAGCCTGCCCCAAGACACCCTGGAGCGCGGCCGATTGCGAGTGGCTGCAGGCCAAGGGTGTGCAAGTGCAATACCGCGCCAGCCTGGAGCAGGACCTGGCGGCGATGCACGAGTTCAAGCCCGACCTGGCCATCGGCACCACGCCGGTGGTGCAGGCCGCCAAGGAGGCGCGCATCCCCGGCCTGTACTTCACCAACCTGATCTCGGCCCGGCCGCTGATGGGCCCGGCCGGTGCCGGCTCACTGGCCGCCGTGATCAATGCGGCGATTGCCAACAAGCACCGCTTCGACACCATGGCCGAGTTCTTCGGCGATGCCGGCCAGGGTGACAAGGCCGGTGTGTGGACCGACACGCCCCAGGCCCGGCCCGAGTTCCGCGCCGACTTCAAACGGCAAGTCATCAAGCTGCACGCCAAGCGCAAGGCGGAGGCAATGGTCTGATGCTAGTCCTCGACCACGACCGTGCCGGCGGCTACTGGGGTGCCGTGTATGTGTTCACCGCCATCAAGGGCCTGCAGGTGGTGATCGACGGCCCGGTGGGCTGCGAGAACCTGCCAGTCACCAGCGTGTTGCACTACACCGACGCGCTGCCACCACACGAGCTGCCCATCGTCGTCACCGGCCTGGCCGAAGAGCAATTGGGCCGCGAGGGCACCGAAGGCGCGATGAAGCGCGCCCACGCCACGCTCGACCCGGACCTGCCCAGCGTGGTGGTCACCGGCAGCATCGCCGAGATGATCGGCGGTGGAGTCACGCCCGAGGGCACGGCGCTGCAGCGCTTCTTGCCACGCACCATCGACGAAGACCAATGGCAGTGCGCCAACCGCGCGATGTTCTGGCTGTGGGCCCAGTACGGCCTGCGCCACATCCCGGCGCGCAAGCCGCTGGACCAGCGGCCGGCTGGAAGCAAGCCACGCGTCAACATCATCGGCCCCTGCTACGGCAGCTTCAACCTGCCCAGCGACCTGCACGAAATCCGCCGCCTGGCCGAGGGCATCGGCGCCGACATCAACATGGTGTTCCCGCTCGGCAGCCACCTGGCCGATGTGCAGAAGCTGGCCGATGCGGATGCCAACATCAACCTGTACCGCGAGTACGGCACCCTGCTGTGCGAGGCGCTGGAGCGGCCTTGGCTGCAGGCACCCATCGGCTTGCACAGCACCACCAAGTTCCTGCGCAGCCTGGGCGCGCTGCTGGGGCTGGACCCCGAGCCCTTCATCGAGCGCGAGAAGCACACCACCATCAAGCCGGTGTGGGACCTGTGGCGCTCGGTCACGCAAGACTTCTTCGGCACTGCCAGCTTTGCGGTGGTGGCCGGCGAGACCTACACCCGCGGCCTGCGCCACTATCTGCAAGACGAGCTGGGCCTGCCCTGCCAGTTTGCCGTGCCGCGCATTCCGGGCGCGAAGACCGACAACGCCGCCATCCGGCAGATGACGCATGAGAAGCCGCCGCTGGTGATGTTCGGCTCGTACAACGAGCGTTTGTACCTGGCCGAATGTGGTGGTGGCCATGGCCCGCAGCCCAGCTACATCGCGGCCTCGTTCCCCGGCGCCATCATCCGCCGCGCCACCGGCACGCCGTTCATGGGCTACGCCGGTGCCACCTACGTGCTGCAGGAGTACTGCAACGCGCTGTTCGACGCACTGTTCCATGTGCTGCCGCTGGGCACTGACCTTGACCGCGCGCCGGCCACGCCGTCGCGCCTGGACGAGGCCACCACCAGCCCGTGGGACGACGACGCCCAGCATCTGCTGAACGAGCTGGTCAGCGCCCAGCCGGTGCTGGTGCAGATCTCGGCGGCCAAGCGCCTGCGTGACCGCGCCGAGGCCGACGCGCGCCAGGCCGGTGAAGAACGCATCACCGCCGAGCGTGTGGCGCGTGCCCGCGCGGCACTGAACAACGGAGCGCTGGTTTGACCCAGCGCCCGCCCCTTGATTCGGCACGCGCCACCGCGCTGGCCGGGCCAACCCAACCGCGCGGGTGCAGCGCGGTACAGGTAGAGGCTGCCCAGCCCGGCTTGGCGTTCGCCAGGGCAGGCCAGGCAACCGACGGCGGCCGCAAGGCCATCCCAGGCCGCGAGGCCTTTTGACAGAAGGAAACACGTTATGGCCCAAGACCGACAAGGCTCGCTGTCCGGGTTGACCGAGCAGGAAGCGCGTGAGTTTCACGGCATGTTCGTGAGCAGCTTCATCGGCTTCACCGTGGTGGCAATCGTCGCCCATGTGCTGGTGTGGAACTGGCGCGCGTGGCTGTAGGCCACTAGCCCACCCAGCACCCGCTCAACAAGGAGCAAACCATGGCAGCTTCAACACTCAAGACCGATGTGCATCACCCTGGCGGGCTCGCGCTGCAGCCGGTGGTGTTCTGTGTCGGCTTTGCCGTGTTTCTGGTGATCGCCCTCATCGCCCAGATGCTGACCATGCGCTGGCGGACCTGGTTGCCAGGCGCCGAGGGAGAGGGGTCGTTGATTGCGGGCGTCAAGTCGGCGGTCTACACCTTCATGTCCTACATCCCCTGAAAGGAGTTTTCCCATGTGGAGAATTTGGTTGTTGTTTGATCCACGTCGGATCCTGGTCGCGCTGGGCACGTTCCTGTTCATCCTGGCGCTGCTGATCCATTTCATCCTGCTCAGCACCGACAAGTTCAACTGGCTCGATGGTGCCAAGAAGGTCAAGGCCGCTGCGGTGCAGATGGAAACGCTGCCACCGCTGGCCTAGCCGCCGCGCTTGCCGTTTGCACGCCTTGGCGCGCGCAAACCCGCAGGCCCACCGCAGCCCCCAAGCCACCGGCGCGGTGGGCTGCCAAGAACATGCACGACACGGCCGCTGGCCACCCCACAACGGGTGCCAGGGCCAGCCAACCGGGAGCCGGCGATGGCCATGCTCAGCTTTGAAAAGAAGTACCGCGTGCGTGGGGGCACCCTGCTCGGCGGTGATTTGTTCGACTTCTGGCTGGGGCCGTTCTACGTCGGCTTCTTCGGTGTCACCGCCGCGTTCTGCGCCATCCTGGGCACACTGCTGATCATCTGGGGTGCCAGCATGGGCAGCACCTGGAACATCTGGCAGATCAACATCGCCCCACCCGACCTGAGCTGGGGCCTGCGCATGGCACCGATGGCCGAAGGTGGGCTGTGGCAGGTGATCACCTTGCTGGCCACCGGCGCGTTTGTGTCGTGGGCGCTGCGCGAGGTGGAAATCTGCCGCAAGCTGGGCATGGGCTTGCATGTGCCGATCGCCTTCGGCGTGGCCATCCTGGCCTATGTCACCCTGGTGATCTTCCGCCCGCTGCTGCTGGGCGCCTGGGGCCACGGCTTCCCCTACGGCATCCTGAGCCACCTGGACTGGGTGTCGAACACCGGCTACCAGTACCTGCACTTCCACTACAACCCGGCGCACATGCTGGCGATCAGCTTCTTCTTCGCCACGGTGTTCGCGCTGTCGCTGCACGGCTCGCTGGTGCTGTCGGCCACCAACCCGAAGAAGGGGCAGACGGTGAAGACGCCGGAGCACGAAGACACCTTCTTCCGCGAC
>JANNMP010000633.1:0-10735 GCA_031398015.1 Burkholderiaceae bacterium | reverse complement strand
GTGGGCCACGCCTTGGTACTGGCGCTGGGTGCCGAAGTACCAGACGAACAGGCTCATCGAATACTTGGCGCGTTCGATCTTGGCGTCGGTCCAGCGCTGGCGGTGCTCAGGCGCCACCAGCTTGCGGTAGGTGGTGGCCGAATCGGCGTTGGAGACCACCGCATCGGCCAGCAGTTTTTCACCAGTCGCCAGCAGCACACCGCAGGCCGCGCCGTCTTTCACCAGGATCTGCTGCACAGCGCTGTTGCAGCGCAGCACATTGCCCTGGCCCTCGATCAGCTTGACCAGCCCGCTGACCAGCGCACCGGTGCCGCCGATGGCGAAGTGCACACCGAAGCGCCGCTCCAGAAAGGCGATCAGGCAATACACCGAGGTGGTGGCGAACGGGTTGCCACCCACCAGCAGCGACTGGAACGTCAGCACCACACGCAGGCGCGGGTCTTGCACATGTTTGCAGGCCAGCTGCCACACCGTGCGCCAGGCGCCCAGGCGCAGCATCTGCGGCAGCACGCGGGCCATGTCGGTCCAGCGGCTGAAGGGCTGGTCACCCAGCTGCTCGAAGCCGACCTTGTAGATCGCCTCGCTGGCTTTCAGGAAGTTCTCGTAGCCCGACACGTCAGCCGGTGCAAAGCGGGCGATCTCGGCGCGCATCTGGGCCGCGTCGCCGCTGTAGTTGAACTCTTCACCGCTGTCGAAACGCACGCGGTAGAACGGGCTCACCGGCACCACCGTCACATCGTCGGCCAGGCGCTTGCCGCACAGCGCCCACAGCTCTTCAAGCAAGAACGGCGCGGTGATCACCGTGGGCCCGGCGTCGAACGTGAAACCGTCCTGGCGGTAGACGTAGGCGCGGCCACCGGGCGCGTCCAGTTGTTCGAGCACCGTCACCCGCCAGCCGCGTGCGCCCAGGCGCACCGCAGCGGCCAAGCCACCAAAGCCGCTGCCGATGACCACCGCGTGCGGCGGGGCTGTGCTGCGGCTGGTGGCCGCCTGCGGCAGCGGGGTGTCGAGGGCGGCCGGGCGGTGCAAGGCATGTGTCAACATTTGTTGATGGTATTTGTGTCTAGTTTGATTGACAATAGGGTTGCCCTCCTTCCCTGCTGCCGATCAACCCAGTGGGCATGCGGTGAAGGGCGCGGTAAAGTCCACACCCCTGGCGTGCCCATTTGGGGTCACCGATGAACAAGGAATGTGGTGGCAGCGAACCGGACCGAAGGGACACTGGCATGAGCCCAAGCCCCGATGACATGGCGAGTCTGGGCGCGTTGGCCGGGTTGGCACCCGAACTGGCGAGCACCTTCGCCTCGATCACCAGCGACATCGCGCTGGTGATCGACGCAGCCGGCGTGATCCGCAACGTGGCCCTGGGGGACACCGCCATCGGCCGCCAGACCGAGCGCTGGGTGGGCTGTGCGCTGGTTGACACCGTCACCCAGGACACCCGCGGCAAGATCACCCAGATGCTGCAAGAGGTGCAGAAGACCGGTGTGTCGCGCCGGCGTGAAGTCAACCTGCCCGGCGTCGGCGGCACCAGCATTCCGGTGGCGTTTGCCGCCATCCGCCTGGGCGCCGACGGCCCGGTGCTGGCGGTGGGGCGTGATTTGCGCGCCATTGCCGCCATCCAGCAACAGTTTCTCGACGCCCAGCAAGACCTGGAGCGTGACTACTGGAAGCAGCGCCAGACCGAATCACGCTACCGCCTGCTGTTCCAGGTGGCCACCGACGCGGTGCTGGTGGTCGATGCCGCCAGCCTGGCCATCATCGAGGCCAACCGCGCGGCGGCTGACTTGTTCGGCATCGCCCCGGCGCAGATGGCCGGCCGCCATGCAGCCGCCGGCATTGACGCCACATCCCGCCCGGCGGTGGAGGCGCTGCTGCATGCCGCGCGCGCCAGCGGCAAGCCGGCGGAAATCCGTGCCCGGCTGGCCGGTCTGGCCGGCCTGGCCGGTGTGGTGGCCGGTGTCGTGGCGGACACCGGCGCGGCCGCGCCAGCCGCGTTGCAAGCCGTGGTGTCGGTCGATGTGTCGGCCACGCCGTTTCGCGCCGCGTCCGACGGTGCCAGCCAGTTGCTGCTGCTGGTGCGCCTGCGCAGCACCGAGCGCCGCAGCGGCGATGCCGCGCGCCGGCTGGCTGATTTTGTCGAGCAGACGCCCGACGCGGTGGCCATCACCGACAGCCGCGGCCGGGTGCAGACAGCCAACCCGGCGTTTCTGTCGCTGTGCCCGGTGGGCACCACCGAGGCCCTGCTCAAGGGCCGCACGCTGGGTGACGCGCTGGGCGACCCTGGCCACCGCCTGGCTGCGCTGGTGGCCGAGGTGCGCCGCAACGGCATCGCCAGCCAGGTTCTTGCGCCCATCGGTGCGCCGCGTGATGCGCGCAGCAGCGCGGCCGCGCCAGAGGTCGAGGTCTCGGCGGCACTGCTCGCCGAAGGCGACCAGGAGTGCATCGGCTTCATCCTGCGCCGCCACGCGCCCCGGCATGCGCCGGCGCTGCCGCTGCTGCCGGTGGACGGGCTGGCGGCGGCCATCGAGAACCTGGCCGCGCAACTGGGCCGCGTGTCGCTGCCCGAGCTGATGGCCGAAGCCACCCACCTGGCCGAGCGCCACCTGATCAGCAACGCACTGGACCGCGCCCATGGCCATTCGGCCACCGCCGCTGAATGGCTGGGCATCACCCCCGAGAGCCTGGCGCTGCGCCTGCACCGCCATGGCCTGGTGGCCGAGTTTGATGCGCCGCCGCTGCTGAACTGACCCTGGTTCGCGGCGTGTGCGCAAGGCGGGGTTGCCGCCAGCGGCGCGCTGCCACGCTGCGGTAACCTCGCGGCCGTGGACCACAGCCCCGCATTCGGCCAGGCCGATCTCAGCAATTGCGAGCGTGAGCTGATTCACCTTGCCGGGTCGGTCCAGCCCCATGGCGCGCTGCTGGTGCAGCGTGAATCCGACGGCCTGGTGGTGATGGCCTCGGCCAACTGCGACATCTGGCTGGGCCTGCCGGTGCAGCGTCTGCTGATGCGCCCGCTGGCGCTGCTGGGTGGCGACCTGGACGCCTGCGTGCGCCTGGCCGCTGCGCGGCCTGACCTGGCCGAGCCGCTGCCGCTGCAGGCCCACACCCAGGTGGGTGGCTCGGCGCGTGAATGGTGCGTGATGCTGCACCGTGTGGCCAGCCAGGGCGTGCTGGTGCTGGAGCTGGAGGCAGCGCACGGCGGTGGCCCGGCAGCGGTGCCGGTGGCCGAGCCGCCGGCGCTGATGGCACGCCTGTCGGACGCCGTGCAGCGCTTCGGCCAGGCCGCCAGCATCGCCGCGCTGTGCGACAACATCAGCCGCAGCGTGCGTGATCTGACCGGCTATGACCGGGTGATGGTCTACAAGTTCGACCCCGACGGCCACGGCAAGATCGTGGCCGAGGCGCGTGACCTGCGGCTGGACACCTTGTTGGGCCACCAGTACCCGGCCAGTGACATCCCGCAGCGGGCGCGGGCGCTGTACCTGTCCAACCGGGTGCGGGTGCTGGTGGACGTGCACGACCAGCAGGTGCTGCTGCAACCGGCCCTGCTGCCAGCCGACGCCAGCAGCGGCCTGGCCGCGCCCGCAGCGCTGGACATGTCGATGTGCGCGCTGCGCAGCATGTCGCCGCTGCACCTGCAGTACCTGAAGAACATGGGCGTCACCGGCACGCTGGTGGTGTCACTGGTGCGTGAGGGCAAGCTGTGGGGCTTGATCGCGGCCCACCACTACAGCGCGCGCACCATCACCCCGGCGCTGCGCGCGGCCTGTGACTTGCTGGCCGAGGTGGCGGCCACCCGCATCGCGGCGATCGAGAACTATGCCCATGCGCAAGTGGCGATCCTGGTGCGGCGGCTGGAGCAGCGGCTGGTGGAGGCCACCTCCACCGAGGGCGACTGGCGCCTGGCGCTGTTTCGCAACCCACGCACCCTGCTGCAGCCACTGGAGGCCACCGGCGCCGCGCTGTGCCATGACGGTGAATGGCTGACCACTGGCGAGGTGCCGTCCACACCCGAGCTGCGCCAGTTGCTGCAGTGGGTGGACGCCCGCTATGTGGACGCGCCGTACGCCTGCGCGTCGGTGGCCAAGGCCGACGCGGCGCTGGATTCACTGACCCCGGTGGCCAGCGGTGTGCTGGCGGTCAAGCTGTCGCAGCAGCGGCCCGATTACCTGCTGTGGTTGCGCAAGGAGCAGTTGCGCACCGTCACCTGGGCCGGTGACCCGGCCAAGCCCACGGTCAACGACGATCCGCTGACCTTGTCACCACGCCGCTCGTTTGCCGCCTGGAGCGAGATCGTGCGGGGCACCGCGCTGCCCTGGAGCGCGGCCGAGCTGGCGCTGGGCCGGGCCATCGGCGCCAGCCTGGTCGACATCATCGTGCAGGTCAATGCGGTGCGCCTGCTGGTGGCCGAGCACCAGCTGGCAGGCGTGCGCGCCACGGTGCAAAGCTCGCATGCGCCGGTGGCCATTGCCGACGGCAACGGCCAGATGCTGTTTGCCAACCCGGCGTTCGTGGCCCTGGTGGGCCACGGCGCCAGCCCGGCCACGCTGGACGCGCTGGCCGCCACCTTCAGCCAGCCGCAAGCGTTGCAGGCCGGGCTGGAGTCGGTGCGCCAGTTGCACCAGGCCTGGCGCGGTGAGCTGACGTTGGCCGCCGCCGGCGGTGCCCAGGGGCTGCCGGTGGGCATGCGCATCGAGATGGTGCCCGGCCGTGACGGCCAGGTGCTGGGCTACATCCTGGTGCTGGTTGACCTGAGCGACGGCCGCCGCGCCGACGCCGCACGCGCCCACCTGGAAGACGTGCTGGCCCAGGCTGGCCGCAGTGGCCGCAGTGGTGGCCATGGCAGTGGCAACAGCGCCGACCTGGTGATCAGCGCCATCCTGAGCAATGCCAGCCTGGCTGCGATGGACATTGCCGACAGCAACGCCGGGCCCGGCGTGGCGCCGCTGCTCAGAGAGGTGGAAGCGTCGGCCAAGCGCGCGGCCGCGTTGTATGGCCGCATCCGCCAGCTCAACAGCCTCTGAGGGGCGTGCCGATGCGCCAGCCTGGTTCAGCCATGCGCCAGGTCGTCGAACAAGCGCACATGCTGGGCAAAGGCCCATTGCGCCTCGGCCACCATGGCCAGGCTGCCGGCATCGTCCAGCGGCAAGGCGTCCAGCGCCTGGCGCAGGGCCTGGCTGAGCTGCGCCACTCGGGCGGGTGGGCCGAAGTCGAAGAAGTGGGTACCGGCCGCGCCGGTCAGCCGGTAGCTGCGCTGTGCCACCCGGCGCAGCGCCTGGCCGCCGGCCAGGTCACCCAGGTAGCGCACATAGGCATGGGCGGCCAGCAGCGTGGGCTGCTCGGCGGCCAGCTGCTGCAGCCGGCGGGCATAGGCGCTGGCCGCAGGCACCAGGGGCATGGTGTCGGCCGGCGCCGGGCCGCCCAAGGCCAGCAGATCGGCATGCAGTGCATCGCAGCGCGCCAGCGCTGGCCACAGCGGCGGTGCCAGCAGGGGCGCCAGCGGAGGGTGGGCAGCATGCTGGCGCAGGCCGGCTTCCAGCGCTTGGTATATCGCCAACAGGCTATGTTGCAGGCGCGCAAAGCCGGCCATCGGAAGCTCGCCGCGCAGCAGGGCCGGCATGATGCCGGCGCGCTCGGCCTGGCGGTGCAAAACCTGGGTGCCTTCACGCAGGCGTTGTGCCAAGCCGATCCCCATGTGCCCTTTCACGGCCTGGCAGCAGCGCCCAGCCAACAACCCATGATAGCGACGGGGTGCTGATGGCCGCGCTCGACTGGGCCAGCGACGGCGCGCACTGGCCGCACCAGCAGGCCAGCCGCTTTGTGCAGGCCGGCGGCTGCCGCTGGCATGTGCAGGTGCACGTGCAGGCGCGAGTGCAGGAGCGAGTGCAGGAGCGTGTGCAGGTACACGTGCAGCCGCGTGTGCAGGAGCCTGCCCAGACGGCAGCGGCCTTGCCCAGCCAGCCGGTGGTGTGGCTGCTGCACGGCACCGGCGCGGCCAGCCATTCCTGGCGAGGCCTGGTGCCGCTGCTGGCGCCGCACGCCACGTTGGTGGTGCCTGACCTGCCGGGCCACGGCTTCAGCAGCGCGATGGCCCGCACATCGCTGCCCGGCATGGCGCGTGCGCTGGCGGCGCTGGCCGCCACGCTGGGCCTGGCACCGACGCTGGTGGTCGGGCATTCAGCCGGCGCGGCACTGGCGCTGCGCGCCGTGCTCGACGGCCTGCTGGCGCCGCAGCAGCTGGTGGGCATCAACGCCGCGCTGCTGCCGTTTGATGGCCTGGCGGGCAAGGTGTTTGCGCCGATGGCCAGGCTGATGGCCAGCCAGGCCTGGGTGCCGGCGCTGTTGGCCCGCCGCGCCAGCGACGCCAGCGCGGTGCAGCGCCTGGTGCGCGCCACCGGCTCGACGCTGGACGCCCCCGGCCTGGCGCTGTATGCCCGCCTGATGCGTTGCCCGGCCCATGTGGCCGGCGCGCTGGCAATGATGGCAGACTGGGACTTGCCCGGCCTGTGGCGTGACCTGCCAGCGCTGCGCACGCCGCTGGCGCTGCTGGTGGGCGCACAAGACGGCACCGTGCCACCCAGCCAGGCGCAGCGTGTGCGCCTGCGCCTGCCGGCCACCCGCGTGCAGGTGCTGGCCGGTCTGGGCCACTTGGCGCATGAAGAGGCGCCGCAGCGCTTGCTGCAGGCGCTGCTGGCCTGGCCGGCGGTGGCTGCGGCGGCCGCGCTGCCCCAGCGCGCTGGCTGAGTGCGGTGGCCTGCGGCCTCAGCGCACAGTGAGCCGGTAGGTCACGCTGGTTTCGAAACCTGGCTGCGCGCCGCGCAAGCTGAGCGTGTGCTGGCCGGCAGGCAGCGGCGGCAGCATCACCCAATAACCATCGCCGATGCGGCGACCGGTGCGCCCGGCGCTCAGGGCCGTCGGGCAGACGCCGACCAGCACATGGCTGTTGGGCAAGACGTTGGTGAACACCGGTGTCTGTGTCCGCACGATCGGCACCTGCAGGCTGACGACGGCAACACCATTGAGGCTGCTGCTGATCTCGGCTGGCTCACCGATGTACGCGGCCATGATGTCGCGCACTTCAGCGTCGGTCAGGGTTTCGTCCACCGTGCCAGGGCAGTCGATCCATGGCGCCTCGTAGATCGGATAGAACAGGGCCCGACCGCGGGGGATGCTGCAATGTCGCTCGACTTGCGGCACGCCAAAGCTGCCGGCCAGGAACCAGACGTTGCGGCCGGGCTGGTTGAGGCCGCAAAACTCACCTGTCAAATCCTGGATGGCGTTCTGGCCGATGGGCCCCGACTCCGACCAGGCGACCCATTCGGCGGCCCATTCACCGTAGGTGCGCCCCAGCACTTTCGGCTGCTCCGCTGCACCGCGCTCCAGCGCCTGGGTGGCGGCGCCGGGCAGCTGTTGTGCGGGCGGCGCCAGGCGCCGGGCGGCCTGCACGTCGCGGGCCGGTCCGACCGGCCCGGCCCATGCCGGCAGCGAGAAGGCCAGGGCGGCGGCCATGGCCAGTGGTTGCAGTGCAGATGTGCGCTTCATGGGCGGGCTCCAAGTGGGTTGCCAGGACGACACGGTGCCGATGCGACCGTGGGCCATTGAAGTGCCGAAGACAGCAGGCGCGAATCATCAAACTGTGTGAGACGCCGGCGATGGCCGCCACGACCGCAGCATCGAACGCCCGATGCCAGTGCAGCCGTGTCTGCGCGCCGGCCGGTGTGTTCTCGGCAGTGAGCGTCACAGTGAGCGTGAACAACGGCGCGCACGCGTGGCGCACCACGATGCGCTGGGGCGAGGTGTCGAGAAACAGGCTGTCATTGGGGTCGGCCTTGCCGTCCGGTCCATGCATCACAACGCTCCAGCGGCCTTGGGGATGGAACTCAAACACCTGGAAGGCATTGCGAAAGCCGCCGGGCCCCCACCAGGTTCGGCATCGCTGCGCTTGTCATGCCATGTGTTCAATGCCACCTGGGAGGCTGACCCAGGAATGCATTCGGTCTTCGTAGACCGAGAACGTTGGCGCCGGGAAACCCGGGTCTGCGAACGCGCCCACAGGCACGGCGATGTTCGCCACGTCATAGCCTTGGACGAGGTAGTAGACCGTTGCACCGCAGTTGGGGCAGAAATTGAAGATGACCTGGCTTCCTTCGTCGCCGATGCGGACGTACTGGCTTGATTGGCCGCTGATGGTGACCGCGTTGCGCTCGAACCTTGCCTGGGCACCGAACACACTGCCGGTGCGGCGCTGGCAAGCCAAGCAGTGGCAGACAGAAACTCGAATAGGTTCGGCCTGCGTTGTCAGCGCGAGTTGCCCACAGCTGCAGGCGGCGGTTCGCGTGGTCATGTGGCGGTGGTGAGCCCAGTGGTGGGACAGGTCATGGGCCCGGTCATGTGCCGAGTCTTGCGCTCAGCCGTGCGTCCGGTTGCGGCGGTTGCCAGTGAAAATTGATACATCGGTACCATCTTCCCAGATCGGTTTTTTCAACTCTGTTCGACTATTTTCCAGTAGGAATCCTTGCGAATGATTTTGCCGTCGCGAAATTCGTAGTGGTCACAACCGCGAACTCTCACCATCTCGCCCTCAGGCCGGGTGCCCGTCAACAGCCATTCGGACACCACCATACTGCCGCTGCTCCAGTGACGCTCGTCGCTGTAATGCACGTCAGGAAGCCCCTTGAAGCGTGTTGCCAGGCCTTCACGCACGGCCGCCTTGCCGACCAGGCGCTTTCCCCATTCATTGGGCCCACGTGGCATGTCCAATGAACAATCATCCGCGAAAAATTCCATGATGGCGTCTAGGTCATGCGCATTGAATGCGGCGAGGATTGCTTTTGCGACTTCCAGTGAAGCGGAGTTTTGCTGAGTCAAGAGACGTCTCCTGTGTCAAATGGTGGCTGGGTCAACACTTTCAGGGCCGCGCTGTGCGCGAATGAGTTCAAAAAGCTGCCGATTCCATTCGGCGTGGACACGGGGATGGAGGTGGTTGACTGCCCTGCCTGGAATCTCGACACCAGCGGCGACCGCCGCCGCGTTCAGATCGTGCAATCCGCTGGGCCAGCCATCGGGCCAAGGGCTCACCAGGCCTCGCAGCATCTGAAGATCGACATCCCAGTAATTTGCGAACATCTCCGAAGCCTCATCTCCCAAGCCAAACCACGCCGCGAATCTCTCGACGGTTGGGATCCACGCCCAGAATTCGCCCACCTCGCCGCAGAAGTCGACAACGGCTGCCGCCATCTCGGCCCTGGACAGCCGCGGCTCGTCGGGGCTGATCAGTTGAAAGACACCGGAGACAAAATCGTTGGCAGACGGATCGATCTCGGCTTCGGACGAGATGCCGTACCAAGAGCGCCCCTGTTCATCGGCAAGACCGATCCACATCAGCGCCGAGCGGTGCGCCCAGGGCGGGGCTGTCCATTCAGTGTCAAGAAAGATTCGACGTGGCATGGTTTGCCTTCGTGCTGCCTGGCGTCAAAGCCAACCGGCCTGCGCAGGCAGCTGGGGTAAGCCCGGACGGCCAAGATGCCGAAGGCCACCCAGCCCGGGCTTGCGCTGCATGCCGTCGCGTGCCCGGATGAGCGCGGGGTCAAGCCGCATTTTCATTTTCGTCACCGTTGCCTTTGAAAAGGTACAAGGTATATTCATCTTGGCCAGCGGCGGACGACTTGGGTTTTTGGTCGGCTGTATACCTCGTTCTTCCAAGATACTCCAAATCTGTCAAACAGGAACTCGACCCACATTGGCCCGGAATCGCACTGTGCGCCCTGACGTGAGGTATCAATCCGCGTTACAACGCCAGTCTGACCGGATTGAACACAATCCTTGTGAATTCAGCAAGGTGGCGGTGACAGGGATGTCATGGGTCCAGCGTTGGCGCCAGTGTGAGCCCGTCCGGGCGGTGCTCGGACCCTGCTGAACATGTGATTGGGGCCTTGGTTGATCCCGGGCGGCGCGTCTCTGAAGTTTCTCTGAAGCATCAGCCGCGGCTCAAGCTGGATGGGCCAGCCGCCCCTGCGCATCCAAAGGCAGCGCACATTGCCGGCGCCCGCCGGCGCGGGGGTCGTCCACCACCACGGTGGCCGCTGCGCCGCTGCTGGCCGATGTTGCGCCGCTGCTTGCCGCTGCTGCGCTGTAACCCTGTTCAGCGGCCAGTGCCTGCACGCTGGCCTGCGGTGTGCCCTGCGCCAACCCGGCGCAGAACGCCTGCAGTTGGCGGTCGGCGCTGATCAGCGGCCAGAATCCGGCCAGCATGCCGCCGGCCATCAGCACTGCCATGCCGCCATACACGCGCCAGCGCAGGCTGGGGGTTGACCGCAGGCTCATCGGCTGCCGCCGCCGCTGGCCGCCAGCGCGCGCACTGCCTGCGACAGCTGCGCCGCCTGCACCTGCGGCAGCGGCAGGTACAGCGCCTGCAGTGCATCGGCCAGCAGCCGCGCCGCCGATGGCCCACGGCCCGCCGCACCACCGGCCACACCACCCGACACACCACCCGCCGCGCCGCCGCCGCCCCGGCCGCTGCTGGCCGAGGTGTCGACCATCAGCATGCCCAGGCCCAGCGCACGCAGGCGGCGGGCGCTGGCCAGCGCGTCGCTGGTGGCCAGTTCACGCCCGGGCTGGCCGTTGCGGGCGATGTTGGCGCGGGCATCGCTCAGCAGCACCAGCAGCGGTGTGCCGCCCCGGCGTTGCAGGCTGCCGGCCAGGTCGGCAGCCGCGTCGAGTGCCAGCGCCAGCG
>JANNMP010000611.1:0-4702 GCA_031398015.1 Burkholderiaceae bacterium | reverse complement strand
ACTGCGGGGCCGCGCCGCGCAGCACGCGGCCGGCCCGGTGACCGCGCCCACCGGTGTGCTGCAACGCCAGGTGCAAGGCGTTGAGGCCGGTGACGGCATCGCCGACGCGCTGCTGGCCGCCGCCCCTGGCGTGCCAGCCTGGCAGACCACCCTGCCACATGCCGCGCTGAACCAGGACGCCGCGCTGCTGCCAGTGCTGACCGACCTGCTGCACAGCGGCAGCACGCTGCGCCTGCCATCAGCCCAGCCACCGCCGCCCAGCCGGGCGCTGGTGACCGGCCGCCCGCGTGAGGCGGCTGCCGCCATGGCACTGCAGCAGGCGCTGGCAGCCCTGTCGATGCCCGCCGGCGGCGCACTGGCCGAGGCCGACACAGCGACCGGCACAGGGCTGCAACTGCAGGTCTTGCACGGCGCGCCCGGCCAGACGCCGCTGCCCTTGCTGGTGGCCCTGCACAGCGGTGCGCGTGAGCCCCGGGTGGACGATCTGGACGCAGGCTTGTGGCTGCGCCTGGGTGAGCTGGCCGCGCTGGGCCTGTTGCCGCAGGCGCCGGGCAGCCACCTGCTGCGCGATGTGCAGCGGTCGCTGCTGGGCAAGCGCCGCGCGCCGCCTTGCGTGGTGCTGCTGGGCCTGGGCGTGCCGGGTGGCTTGCGCCCTGCCGATCTGGCGCTGGCGCTGCGCAGCGGCATCATGGCGCTGGCCCAACGCCAGCGTGAGTCCAGCCAGGCCGGTCCGTTCGACCTGGCCTGCCTGCTGCCACCCGAATCGGCCGGCCTGGGCGCCGGGCCAGCCGCCCAGGCAATCGCCAATGCGGCGCTGCAGACCCGGGCGCAGTTGCAGCAGAGCCGCCTGCCGGCGCTGGCCCGCCTGCTGCTGGTGGAGCCGCAGCATGGCCGTGCCGCCGAAGCCTGGCATGCGCTGCGCTGGCTGGCCACGCTGGAGCCGGGCCTGCAACTGCAGGGCCCGCTGCGCAGCGCTGCCGGCGCGGTCGATGCCGCCCCGGTGGCGGGCACCGGATCGGGCTTGGCCAGCCGCAGCTTGCGCATCAGCAGCAGCCCCAGCGCCGACGGCACGCCGGTGCTGCTGTTCAACCTGAGCAGCGACAGCGAGCGCAGTGAATGGCGTGGCGCCGCCGGTGCACTGGACATGGCGCATCGCCTGTTGGCCAGCGGCCGGCCGCGTGCCGAGCTGGCCGACACGCTGCAGGCCCTGCTGCTGCCGGCCGAGTTGCTGCCCACGCTGATGCAACCCGGCGCAATGGTGCTGGCGCTGGACAGCGCCGCCGCTGCCTGCCCCTGGGAATGGCTGAGCGCATTGGCCCCGGCAAGCAGCGGCGCTGAACCGCTGCGGCCCTGGGCCGAGCGCGCCAGCCTGCTGCGCAGCCCGGGTGATGCCCTGCTGCAGCCGCCGGCCCGCGCCACTGCCCAGGCCGTGGACGGCGCCGATGCTCTGCTGGTGTGTGCACCGGCGGCAGCGCGTGATGGCGCGGTGAAGGCCTGGTTTCGCACGGCTGCGCCGCTGATCGCGGCATCGCCGGCCTTTGGCAAGGCCCAGGTGCAGGTGCTGGGCCCGGGCGGGCGGGCGCCGCGCAGCGCCGCGGCGGTGGTGCAGACACTGTTCAGCAGTGACTGGTCACTGCTGTGCCTGGCCGGCACAGCCCGTTTTGACGGCCAGTGGCCCGATGCCACGGCCGCCGTGGCGCTGGACGCCGATGTGCACTGGGGCGCGCGTGAGCTGGCCGCGATGCGCCGCGTGCCGGCGCTGGTGCTGGTTTTGGGCACACACCTGGGCACCCACCTTGGCACACACGACAGCGCCGGTGACGCCGCCGTGCCACCGGCGGCCTGGGCGGCGCGGCTGGGCCGCGACATGCTGGCCATCGGTGTGCAGGCGGTGGTGGTGCTGGCAGGTCCGGCCGATGCCGGCAGCGCCGGCAGCCTGGCCCAGGCCGTGCTGCAGGCGCTGCTGGGCGGTGCGTCATTGGCCGAGGCCGCCGCGCCGGCCCATGCCGCCATGCGCAATGCGCCGGGCCAGACGGTGTTGCAGCTGTGGGGCGATGCCGATTTCAGCCTGCCAGGTGTGCGCCGGCAGCGGCGCCAGCGCAGCGGCCTGGCCGAGCCGTTGGCATCGGCGCTGGAGTTGCGCCAGCGCCTGCAGCGCCTGGCCGCGCGCGCGGCCAGTGCCAGTTGGGCTGGCGCGCTGGCCGATGAGCTGCGGGCGCTGCTGGCCCAGGCCGATGCCCAGCATGCGGCCGGCGCCGGTTGGCGCCAGCAGGGCGCGGTGGCCGAGGCCGAGGCCCAGGCCTGGCTGGCCTGCAGCGACGAGGCCAGCGACGAGGCCAGCGCCATGGCGGCCTATGGCCGGGCGCTGGCCGCGCCCGACGGCGGCGCCAGCCTGGCTGCGGCGGTGGCACTCGGCCGGCTGCAACTGCGGGCAGGCTGGCTGCAGGCGGTGCTGGCCAAGGGCGCGCCAGGCCAACGGGCAGCGCGCACCAGGCTGCTGGCGCTGCAGCGGCAACTGGCGGCCTGGCAGGCGGCGGCACCCAGCGCTGCGCTGCTGCGGCTGCAGGCGCGGGCCTGGCAGCGCTTGTCGATGCTGGACTTGTTGCACGGCAAGCCTGCACTGGCGCGCACGGCGCTGGCTCCGATGGCCGCGCATCTGCAGGCAGCGCAACGCCTGGCGCCGCTGCCAAACAGCGACCCCGCAGCCTTGCATGCCGCGCTGCTGGCCATGGCGGTGGCACTGATGCGCGGCCACCGGGCGGCGGCACGGGTCTTGGCCGCCGACCTGGGCCCGGCCTGCAGCCGCCTGGCTGCCAGCGAATCGGCCGATGCCTGGGCGCTGCTGGCGCCCACCGAGCTGGCGCTGTACACCGCCGTTGCCGATGGCCGGCTGGCCAGCGCAACGCCGGCACTGCTCAAAGCCCTGGATGCCGTGCATGGCCAGGACGACAGCATGGCAGTCTGGGCTGCCGAACGTGAACACCTGAGCTGGTTCTTTGGCGTGGCGCCGCTGCTGGCCGGCACTGCCGAGCGCGACGCCGCCAGCCGCTTGATGCAACGTGTGCAGCGCCATGCTGCCCCCGCCACCCGCTGATCCAGCACCGAACGAGCACCCCCGCGATGACCCCGCCCCTGATGCAACTGCAGCCGCCCGACATCCGCCGCTGGCAAGCCGGCAACACTGGCACGGCCTATGTGCACCGGTTCGATGCCGCGCGGCCCGGCCCGGCGGTGCTGGTGCTGGCGCTGACCCATGGCAACGAGTTGTGCGGCGCGATCGCGCTGGACTGGCTGCTGTCGCAACTTCAACAGCAACACCAGCAGCAGGCGCTGCCGCTGCAGCAGGGCAGCTTGACGCTGGTATTTGCCAACGTGGCGGCGTTCGAGCGCTTTGACCCGGCAGCGCCGCATGCCTCGCGCTGCATCGATGAAGACTTGAACCGTGTCTGGGCCGATGCCGTGCTGTTCGGCCCCGGCAATTCAACCGAGCTGCGGCGGGCGCGTGAACTGCAGCCGTTCATCGATGGCGCCGATTTGCTGCTGGACATGCATTCGATGAGCGAGCCCTGCCGGCCGCTGATGGTGTGCGGCACGTTGGACAAAAACGCCGCCTATGCCCGCCAACTCGGCACACCCGCTGACCTGCTGATCGACACCGGCCATCCGGCGGGCCTGCGTCTGGTTGAGCGCGGTGGTTTCGGTGACCCGGCCAGCCCCAAGCGCGCGCTGCTCATCGAGTGCGGCCAGCATTGGGAAGCCGCTGCCGCCGACGTGGCCATCGACGTGCTGGTGCGCTTTCTGCAACTCACCGGCCTGGTGACAACGGCCTGGGCGGCGGCACGCACGCGCTTGCCGCTGCCGCCGGTGCAACGCCTGGTGCGGGTGACCGAAGCGGTGCTGGCGCGCAGCAGCGCATTCAAGTTTCTGCTGCCCACCGTGGGCCTGGGGGTGCTGCCGCATGCCGGCACCGCATTTGCGCAAGACGGTGAACACATCTGGACCACGCCCTACGACAACACGGTGCTGGTCATGCCCGGCACCAGAAACCTCAAGGCGGGGGGCACGGCGGTGCGGCTGGGTCGCTTCGAGTAGCGGGCTCGGTCGCGCGTTTGTCGCGGTTGTCCGCTGCGGCGCAGGCCAATTGCTGCAACACCGCGCGTGCCGATTCTTCGGGCCGCTCCATCGGAAACAGATGCGTGCCTTCAATCCACTGCAGCCTGTCGTGCACGAGTGCGCGCGTGGCGGTCAGGCCGACCTGTCGGCCTTCGGCGGAGCGTGTGCCCGCGAGGTACGACACGGGGCACTGCGGCGGGTGCTTGTGCAGCAGGGCGCCCAGGTGGTGCGGCAGCGTGTTGTAGATGCGCGTTTCCACGTCGCGCCGAAACGCCAGCCGCACACCGCCGGGCTCTGGCGCGTCGGGGTCGGGCTCGGTGCCGCTGAAGATGTAGTCGCGCAGCACCTCGGGCTGCCAGCGCGCAAACGCCGCCTTGGATGCAAAGTGCTGCCAGGCGGTATCGGCAGAAGGCCATTGCCAGCGCCGCCGCACGGAGACACGCCCTGGCGTGAAGCGTTTGAGCAGGCCGCCCACCTTCATCACTCGCACGCTGTGGGCGCGCCAACCGGCCACCACCGGCGAATCGATCAACACCAGACTGCGCGCCAGGTCGGGCCGCCTGCAAGCGGCCAGCAGGCTCAAGTAACC
>JANNMP010000605.1:0-2080 GCA_031398015.1 Burkholderiaceae bacterium | reverse complement strand
GGTGGGCAGCCACGCGGTGGCCACCAGGCCGGCGCTGTGCAGCGCCAGGCCCTCGCCGCCCATCAGCCCCGGCGCCATGCGGTCAGACAAGCGCCCCGCCACCGGCGCCGCAGCCGCCACCACGATGGCCCAGGGCGCCATCAGAAACCCGGTCTGCACCGGGTTGCGGTGCAACACGGTCTCGAAGAAAAACGGCAGCGCCACGAAGGCCAGACCCTGGGCGCAGAAGGCCGACACCGCCGTGGTGATCGACAGCGCAAACATCGGCTGGCGCAGCAAATCCACCGGCAGCATCGGCGCCGGGTGGCCACGCTGGCGGCGCAGCAGCAGCGCACCGGCGCCCAGCGCCAGCGCCAGCAGCGGCAGCACCACCACCAGCGGCAGGCGCTGGGTGGCCGCACTCAATGCGCCAACCAGGCTGGCAAAGCACAGTGCGGTGTACAGCGCGGTCAGGCCGTCCAGCGGCGGGCCGAGAACGCCGCCACGCGGCAGTGCCGGCCAGGCCACCAGCAGCGACAACAAGGCCAGCGGCAGGTTGATCGCAAACAGCCAGGGCCAAGCGGCCACCGACAACACCAGCGACGCGATGCTGGGCCCGGCCGCAAATGACACGCCGACCACCAGCGCGTTCAGCCCCATGCCGCGGCCCAGGGCCTGCGGCGGGTAGACCTGGCGGATCAGCGCAATGTTCACGCTCATCAACGCCGCCGCGCCAATGCCCTGCAGCGCCCGCGCGGTGGCCAGCGTGGCCAGGCTGTCGGCCAGCGCGCAGCCCAGCGATGCCACCATGTAGAACAGCAAGCCGCCCAGGTGCACCCGGCGTGCGCCCAGCCTGTCACCCAGCGCGGCAAACGGCAGCAGGCAGCCGGCAACGGCCAGCTGGTAGGCATTGACCACCCAGATCGTTTGTGCCGGGCGCGCGTTCAGGTCAGCCGCGATGGCCGGCAGGGCGGTGTTGACGATGGTGGAGTCCAGCGTGGCCAGGGCCATGGCCATCAGCACCGCCAGCAGGGCCAGCCGCTGCTGCCGGCCGAGGGTGGGGGCCGTGTCGTCAGCAGGCATGGGCCCACCATAGCGGCCCTGCGCCGGGCCGGGCTGACACCGGGCGGACAGCAGCCGCAGGCCGATCCGTGTCACGATCCGCGCCCGAATGCACCCAAACCCATCGGCCAAACCGGCCGGTGTCCCTGATTTGATGGAGAAACCCCATGCGTGACTACCTGAAGTTCTACATCAACGGTGCCTGGGTCGACCCGGTGGTGCCCAAGACCCTGGACGTGATCAACCCTGCCACCGAGGCTGTGGCCGGGCGCATCAGCATGGGCAGCGCGGCCGACGTGGACGCGGCGGTGCGCGCCGCGCGCGCGGCGTTTGGCAGCTTCTCGTTGACCAGCGTGGCCGACCGCGTGGCCCTGCTTGAAGCCATCATTGCCGAGTACAAAAAGCGCTATGCCGACATGGCAGCGGCCATCACCGAGGAGATGGGCGCGCCGGCAATGCTGGCGCAAAAAGCCCAGGCCGCGATGGGCGTGGGCCACCTGAGCACCGCACTGAACGTGCTGAAGGACTACAAGTTCAGCGAGCAGCGTGGCAGCACGCTGCTGGCCAAAGAGCCGATCGGCGTCTGTGGCCTGATCACGCCCTGGAACTGGCCGGTCAACCAGATCGCCTGCAAGGTGGCGCCGGCGCTGGCGGTGGGCTGCACCATGGTGTTGAAGCCGTCAGAGCTGTCACCGTTCTCGGCCCAGGTGTGGACGGAGATCATGCATGCCGCCGGTGTGCCCGCCGGTGTGTTCAACCTGGTCAACGGTGACGGGCCCACGGTGGGTGCGGCCATCTCCAGCCACCCGTTGGTCGATCTGGTCAGCTTCACCGGCAGCACCCGCGCCGGCATCGAGGTGGCGCGCAATGCCGCGCCCACCGTCAAGCGGGTGCACCAGGAGCTGGGCGGCAAGTCGCCCAACATCATCCTGCCCGACGCGGACTTCCCGAAGGCCATTGCCGCCGGCATCTACAACGTGATGTCCAACTCGGGCCAGTCGTGCAACGCACCGACGCGCATGCTGGTGCCCAACTCGCG
>JANNMP010000537.1:0-8245 GCA_031398015.1 Burkholderiaceae bacterium | reverse complement strand
CGCCGCCGCCGGTGGCCTTGATGATCACCGGGTAGCCCACGCCACGCGCAGCCTGCACGATGCTTTTGGCGTCTTCGGCGTTGATCCGGCATTCGATGGCGTGCCCGCGCATCTGCACCTGGCGCTGGGTGAAGGGCAGCTTCTCGCCGGCGGCGACGCGGATCTGCATCTGCACGATGTCGATGCCGGTCACCATCTCGGTCACCGGGTGCTCCACCTGCACCCGGGTGTTCATCTCGATGAAATAGAACTCGCCGTTCTCGAACAAGAACTCGAAGGTGCCGGCGCCGCGGTAGCCGATCTTCTTGCAGGCGGCGGCGCAGCGGTCACCGATGCGCTCGATGATGCGGCGCGGGATGCCCGGCGCGGGTGCTTCTTCGATGATCTTCTGGTGGCGGCGCTGCATGCTGCAATCACGCTCGCCCAGCCACACCGCGTTGCGGTGCTCGTCGGCCAGGATCTGGATTTCGACATGGCGCGGGTTCTGCAGGAACTTCTCCATGTAGACACCCGGGTTGCCGAAGGCAGCACCCGCCTCGGCGCGGGTGGTCTGCACCGCGTGCAGCAGGGCGGCTTCTGTGTGCACCACCCGCATGCCGCGGCCACCGCCGCCGCCGGTGGCCTTGATGATCACCGGGTAGCCCACGCCACGCGCAGCCTGCACGATGCTTTTGGCGTCTTCGGCCAGCGCGCCCTCACTGCCGGGCACGCAGGGCACACCCGAGCGGATCATGGCCTGCTTGGCCGACACCTTGTCGCCCATCAGGCGGATCGATTCGGGCGTGGGGCCGATGAAGGTGAAGCCGCTCTTCTCGACACGCTCGGCAAAGTTGGCGTTCTCCGACAAGAAGCCGTAGCCCGGGTGGATGGCCTCGGCGTCGGTCACTTCTGCCGTGGCGATGATCGCCGGCATGTTGAGGTAGCTCTGCGCCGACGCTGCCGGGCCGATGCACACCGCCTCATCGGCCAGCTTCACATATTTGGCCTCGCGGTCGGCCTCGGAATAGACCACCACCGACTTGATGCCCATTTCGCGGCAGGCGCGCTGGATGCGCAGCGCGATTTCGCCCCGGTTCGCAATCAGGATCTTTTTGAACATGAGACCGCCGGGTCGCGCCGTCACTCGATGACAAACAGCGCTTGGCCGAACTCGACCGCCTGGCCGTTCTCGGCCATCACCCGCATGATGGTGCCGCTCTTGTCGGCCTCGATCTCGTTCATGATCTTCATCGCCTCGATGATGCAGATCGCCTCACCCTCCTTCACCACCTGGCCCACATCGACCAGCGGTTTGGCACCAGGGCTGCTGGCGCGGTAGAAGGTGCCCACCATCGGGCTTTTGACGACATGGCCCGGGTCCACCGGCTCGGGCGGTGGCGCCACCGGCGCGTCTGCTGCTGCCAGGGGCGGCGCGGCAACGGCAGCGGCCTGGGGCTGCGCCATCATCATCATCGGCGTGGCAGCAGGTGCCGGCGCGCCGGCTTTGACGATGCGCACCTTGCCTTCGGCTTCGGTGATTTCAAGTTCAGTGATGTTGGATTCAGACACCAGGTCGATCAGTGTCTTGAGCTTGCGCAAGTCCATGGGTCAAGACTCCAAGGGGGCGAGAGCCAGCAGCGGCCAATGGGCCGGGGCAGGCCCTGCGCAGCGGCAGGTGGGTGGTGCGCTGGCCAGACAACCAGCGCAGACCAAGTGGTGTGGAAGTTGGCTGCAACTGCACTTTTCGGCCGCCAAAAACAGTGAATTGTGTCACACGCGCGGCGATTGAAAGCAGTTGTGTCGGCAGCCCAGGGTTTGTTGGCCGATTCATGATCGCTGCCGATTGCAGCAAGATCAAGCCGGAATCATCGCTGTTTGCCAGCAGTTCAGTGATCAGCTTGTTTTTACCTGGTCGGCCCAGGCAGACAGCTCGCTGAAGTTGGTCGGGCCCAGCTTGCGCTGCAGCAAGGCGCCATCGGCGCCAATCATCACGGTGAACGGCAGGCCGCCCTGCACATTGCCCAGCTGGCGCACCAGGTCGCTGCCATCCAGCCCGGCCAGGCCGATGGCAAAGCCCAGCGGTGTCTTGGCCAGGAAGGCCTGCACCGGCGCCAAGCTGTCGATGGCCAGCGCCACCACCTGCCAGCCCTTGGGGCTGTAGGCGCGGTGGAAGCGGTCGATCTCGGGCAGCTCTTGCACACACGGCGGGCACCAGGTGGCCCAGAAATTGAGCAGCAGCGGTTTGCCACGCAGCGTGTGCATTGCCAGTTCGCCGCCGCCGGGCTGGGCTGCCCGCAGAGCCCACAGCGCGTCCAGCATCCCGCTGTTGCCACCGCCTGCCAGGCTGACGCCCGCAGGCGGCAGCCGCTGGCGCCACCAGGCCAGGCCGGCGCCGGCCAGCGCGGCGGCGGCGGCCACACGCAGCACCAGGCCACGCCGGCTCTGGCTGGCCGCGGCAGCGGGGTTGGTGTTGTCTGTCATGCGGTTTCAGCCGCCAACAGGCGCTGCAATGCCAGCGCATCGCCACGCCAGCTGCGGCCGCGCGCATCGGGCTTGAGCGCGCCGCGCAGGTCGTCGTGGTCAAGCACGCTCAGGAACAGCGTCACCACCTCGCCCAGCGCGGCGCAGCGGCTGGCGATGCTCAGCATGTTGATCGGCTCGCCCCGCGCACCGGGCCGGCTGCCCACGTCGTACGACACACCCCGGTTGATCAGCGCCAGCTCGGCCGATTTGGCGTCGTCGCAGTACAGGTCGAGGTGGATCGCCGACAGCCGCGTGGCCGTGCCGCGCCACACGGCGCCACCCAGGTGCGGGCGAAATTCAGCCAGGCGCTGCATCCACACCAGGGCCAACTCGCGCAGCGCCAGCAGCTCGGCCGGCTGGGTGTCAGCGCAGAAGATCGCCAGGTACTCGCGCACCTGGTCTTCTACTTGCTCGTTGCTGGGCAGCTCAGCCTGGCGGGCATGGCTGCGGCCCAGCGTGCGCGCGGCCTTGCGCTTGGCCTGGGCGTATTCCATGCCTTCATCGACCACCAGCCGGGCGGCGGTGGCGGCGATTTCGTCTGCCAGTTGGGCCATCGGCCGATTGTAGGAAGCCAGTTGCCCCGCATCAGGGCAGCGTGACGCCGCTCATGCGCGCAGCAATGGTGGCGGCGCGGCCGGCCACATAGCCCGAGCCGGGGTTCTTCTCGAAGCGCTTGGGCGCCGGCAGCATCACCGCCAGCCGCGCCGCCTGGCCGGGGCCGAGTTGCGCGGCATCCAGCCGGTAGTAGTGCCGCGCCGCCGCTTGCGCGCCAAACAGGCCCTCGCCCCATTCGACATTGTTCAAATAGATGGCCAGGATGCGGCGCTTGCCCAGCAGCGCTTCCAGCGCCACGGTGATGACGAACTCTTGCGCCTTGCGCAGCACGCTGCGCTCACCCGACAGGAACAGGTTCTTGGCCAGTTGCTGGCTGATGGTGGAGCCGCCCACCAGCTTGGGCACCACCACCGGCTGCGGCTTGGCCGCCGCGCTGGGCGCGGGCGGCGCGCGCTTGGCCAGCTGGGTGTTGCGGCGCTCGGCATTGGCCTCGGCGCGCTGGTTCTTCTCCCAGGCGGCTTCCAGTGCGTCCCATTCCACGCCGCTGTGCTCGGTGAAGCCGGCGTCTTCACTGGCGATCACCGCGCGTTTCAAGTGGGCGGCGATGCGCTCATCGTCCACCCATTGCTGGGCCCAGGCCACTTGCTGCCTGTCGGTGAGTAGGCGCAGGATTTCACTGCGCTGGAAGCTGGTGGACTGCGGGTCGACCACCACCATCAACGCCACCCGGGCGATGAAGAACAGCTGCAGCGACACCCCGCTCAACAACACCAGCAGCAACAGGCGCCAGGCTTGGCTGCGGCGCCAGGAGGGGACGGCCATGGTTTGGGCTCAGCCCTTGGCCTGCAGCTTTTTGCGCAGCGCCGCCAGCACCGGTGGCGTGTGCGGCATCACGCCGCGCCAGAGTAGAAAGGCGCCGGCGGCCTGCTCCACCAGCATGCCCAAGCCGTCGCGCCCGGTGGCGCCATGGGCACTGGCCCAATCGAGAAACGGCAACGCTGCCGGGCCGTACATCAAGTCAATGGCCAGCGCCCCCGGTTTGAGCACGGCCGGCGCCACTGGCACACCGGCGCCGGCCAGGCTGCTGGCGCTGCTGTTGATGACGACGTCGTAGGCCTCGCCGGCATCGGCCAGGCCGGTGGCGGTGAGTGCCACGCCGTGCTGGTGGCCCCAAGCAGCATGGCGCTGCACCAGGTCCACAGCCTTGGCCGTTGTGCGGTTGGCCACGGTGATGGCCTGGCAGCCGGCCTCGATCAACGGCCCCAGCACGCCCGCCGCAGCGCCGCCGGCACCGATGAGCAGCAACCGCTGCCCGGTCAGCTTCAAGCCGGCATGCTGCTGGATGTCGCGCACCAGGCCGGTGCCGTCGGTGTTGTCGGCCCACCAGCCGTCGGCATCGAAGCGCAGCACGTTGGCGGCCTGGGCCAGCAGCGCACGGGCGCTGGCCCGCTGCGCCAGCGGCAGCACCTGGAACTTGAACGGCACGGTGATGTTGCAGCCACGCGCGCTGCCAGGCCCCGACGCCGCATCACCGCTGGCAATGAAGGCGCGCACCGTGGCCTCAAAGCCATCCAGCGGGCTTTCAACCCGGCCGTAGACGATGGCCTCACCCGTCTGGCGCGCAAATTCGGCATGGATGAATGGTGATTGGCTGTGCGCCACGGGGTGGCCCAACACCGCATAGCGGTCTGGAGGCTGGGCGGGGCGCGCGGTGTCCATCATGGCGGCGCCGATTGTGCTGTGGCAGCAGGGCCCGCCCCCTGGTTGGGCAGCAGCGTGGCTTCCAGGCCGACATCGCGGGTGAAGCGAAAGCGCGATGTGACGACGATCTGGTCGGTCTGCTCGCGCATGTCGGCATTGAAGCGGCCGAACGGCTGCGCCGCCTGCACGATCACCAGCGCCTGGCGGTCCAGCAGGGCATTGCCCGAGCCGCGCACCAGGTCAGCGTCCAGCAGCTTGCCCTGGGCGTCGACGGTGATGTTCATCGTCAGCTCACCATAGAGCTTGCGGCCATGGGCTTCGGGGTAGTCACGCGTGCCGCGTTCTTCAATGCGGCGGCGCAGGCGGTCGTAATACAGCGCATAGACCACCTCGCGGGTGGCCGGGCTCACATAGCGCTTGCGTGGGCTGGCGTTGTCGTCGTTGATGCGCTTTTCGATTTCGGCCAGCAGTTTGAGCTGCTGGCGGCGGCGTTCTTCCTGGTCGCGCTCTTGCGCCGTGCCACTGTCACTCTGCGGGTCAGGCGGGGGCAGCAGCGCCATGTCACGGCGGATCTGCGCCAACAACTGCTGCTGCTGGTCTTGCAGCTGGTCCACCCGTTTTCGGGCCTCGTCGGGTGCGTTGCCGGTCTCCGACAACGGCATGGCCGGCAGCGGTGCCGTGGCGCGGCCCGCCTCCAGGCTGCCGCCGCCGGCCAGGTTGGACTGGGCCAGCGCCTGCGCTTCGGTGGGCACCTCGCTGGAGCGGGCGTTGACCAGAATCACTTCCAGCGGCGCGCTGCGAAACAGCTTGTCAAAGCCCGCCGGGTCGGCCCAGTGCCAGCTGATCAGCGTGCCATGCACTGCCAGCGACACCGCCAGTGCGCCCTGCAGCGTGCTGATGTGCAGCTTGGCCATGCGGCGGCTGTGTCAGGCGGTGGATGGCGGTGCCGCTGCAGCGCTGGCTGCGTTGGCAGCGGGTTCAGCGGCCGCGTCGCCCATGTCGATGGCCAGCGCCAGCGGTGCGGCGCTGGCTGCGTCATCTTCATCGGCGGCATCGTCGGCTGCCGTGGCGGCGGCGGGCGCATCATCCAGGCGGCTGGCCAGGCTGGCGTGCAAGTCCAATGTGAGCAGGTCGATGCCGGTGATGCGCAGGCGCACATGGGCGTTGCGCGGCAGCGCCTCGCAGCCCAGCGCCTTGAACACCAGCGGCAGGGTGTCGGCGCGCACCAGGCCGTCTTTGAGCACCACCGCGTCCAACTCGGCCACGCCGTGCTGCTGCAGCCAGCGCAGTGCCCAGAAGCGTTCGATGGCGCGCTGGAAATCGTTGTAGGCGCTGTGCGCTGCGTCGAACTGCGAGATCACCGAGAACAGCATCGCGTCCTTGGGCTTGAACGGTGCCACCAGCGCGGCGGTGCGGCCGTGGCGCGCGGCGGCCACGATCTGCCACTGGTTGACCAGATCGACATAACGCCGCAGCGGGCTGGTGGCCCAGGTGTATTGCGGCACGCCCATGCCGGCATGCGGCGCCGGCTTGGTGCCCAAACGCACCTTGATGCCCGGCGCCATGCTGGCCTGGCTGCGGTAGATGCCCGGCACGCCATGCTCGGCAATGAAGCCGCCCCAATGGCAGTTGGCCAGGATCATGGCCTCGCTGACGATCAGGTCCAGCGGCGCGCCGCGCTGGCGTTCACTGATGTGCACCGTCTCGTCGCCATGCGGCTCAGCGCCCGCTGCCTGGCTGCCGCCAGACAGTTTGAAGTTGTAGTCGGGCCGGTTGAAGTTCTCGGGCTTGCCACGCACCACTTCGCGCTGGGCCTTCAGCTGCTTGGCCAGGCGAAAGCAGAACGCCAGTTCAGTGGCAAACGGGTAGTCGGCGGCTGCGGCGCCGGTCAGCGCGGCCTCGGTCACCACGCTGTCCAACTGGTCATGGCGCAGGTTGGCGGCGATGGGCACTTGCTCGATGCGTGTCTCGGCGCCCAGCTGCGCCAGCGTGGTCTCGTCGAAGCGGAAGTACACGCTGACGGCCGGGCAATCGCGGCCTTCGACCAAGGTGTAGGCCGCCACCACATCGGGCGGCAGCATCGTCAGCTTGTGGCCAGGCATGTAGACGGTGGACAGCCGCTCACGCGCCACTTTGTCCACCGCAGAGTCGGGCGTGATGGCCAGCGCCGGCGCAGCGATGTGCACGCCGAATATGACCACGCCGCTGCCCAGGCCCTGCACCGACAGCGCATCGTCGATTTCGGTGGTCTGGGAATCGTCGATCGAAAACGCCTGCACCGCAGCCAGCGGCAGCGCGTCCTTGATCGCCGGTGCGGCCAGCGGCGGGAAGCCCGTGCCCTTGGCGAACTGGTCGAACAAGAAGCGCCGCCAGTGGAACTGGTAGGGGCTGTCGATGGCGCCGGCCGCAGCCAGCAAATCCAGCGGCGCACGCTGGGCGCGTTTGCTGGCCTCGACCACGGCCTTGTACTCGGGGCCGTTCTTGTCGGGCTTGAACAAGATGCGGTAGAGCTGCTCGCGAACCGCTGGCGGGCATTGGCCGGCTGCCAGGTCAGCGGCCCATTGCTCGATCAGCGCCGCCTGCTGGGCCTTGCGCTCGATGGCCAGCAGCGCGGCCTTCACGGTGTCTTCCGGCGCCTTCTTGAACTGGCCCTTGCCGGCGCGGCGAAAGTAGTGCGGTGCGTCGAACAGGCGCAGCAGCATGGCGGCTTGCTGCTCGGGCCCGGCGTTGGCCGAGAAGTAGTCACGCGCCAGGTCGGCAAAGCCGAAGTCACCCTCGGGGGCAAATTCCCAGGCCATCTCCAAGTCAATGTCAGCGGCCTGGGCCTGGGCGGCGGCCAGCAGCGTGGCGGGTTCGGGCTTGGCAAAGCGCAGCAGCACGTTGGCGGCCTTCACTTTGACGCGCTTGCCCGAGTCCAATTCCACTTGCAGCGAAGCATCGGCTTCCGACATCACACGGCCGGCCAAGAACTTGCCGGCATCGTCAAACAGGGCATAGGAAGACATAAGCGGCGGATTGTCGCCGCTGTGGGGTGGCGGCTAAGATGGCTGGCATGGGACACGCCCAAGCCGTCATGTCACTGGCCGACTTCCTGGCCTGGGAGCAAACCCAGACCGAGCGGCATGAGTTTGTGCGCGGCGAGGTGTTTGCCATGGTCGGCGCGCGGCGGGTGCATGGCATCGTGTCATTGAACATCGCCTCGTCGCTCAAGGGCCAATTGCGGGGCAGCCCGTGCCGGGTGTTCACCGAGTCAATGAAGCTCAAGGTGGCCGACGACGTGATGTTCTACCCCGACGTGTTCGTCACCTGCGACAAGGCCGATTTGCGCACCGATGTGCTGTTCACCGCACCCACGGTGGTGGCCGAGGTCCTGTCCAACAGCACCCAGTCCTACGACAGGGGCCAGAAGTTCACCTGGTACCGCAGCCTGCCCAGCCTGCGTGAATACCTGCTGGCCGACCCCGACACCCGCGAGCTGCAACTCTTC
>JANNMP010000533.1:0-13533 GCA_031398015.1 Burkholderiaceae bacterium | reverse complement strand
GCCAAGGGCCTGATCGACGAGCTGAACGCCTACCACGCGCGTGAACAGCTGGACGTGACCCGCTTCACCAACAGCACGGCGTCGATGCACTTCTACGACAGCATGGTGTTCTTCGAGAAATCGGTGCAGAGCGCCCGGCGTGACTTGATCGTGGGCACGCGTGATGGCCAGCGTGTGCGGCAGACCAAGCAGTTGATGCCATTGAAGAAGACCTGAGCCAGGCCAGGGCCGGCGCCGCTTGGCTGGCCCGATGCACGGCCCGTGTGGGTGGCGCCTGGGCGGGCCGCTGTCAACGCCTCAGCCCACCTCACCCCAGGCAAACCGCAACATGCCCTTGGGCTTGGGCAAGCCGGCCGCAGCGCGCTGGGCAATCAGCAGCTGGTTGCGGCGCAAGTCGCGGTCGAGCCCGCTGGTGCGGAAGGCAATCTGCTCAAACGCGATGTCGGTCAGCAGCACCTCGCTGCCCACATGCTTGCGCCACATCATGCGGAACAGCACGTCCTCGAAGCCGTAGTGGCCGCAGAAGTCTTCGTCGTAGCCACCGGCCTTGAAGAAGCCCTGGCGGCTGATCAGAAAGCTGTTGATGTGCGGCTCCACATCGGCGCCGTTCTCGGTGCGGCGGAACACATGCAGGCGCTTGTTGTCGAGCTGCGGCAGCGCGTTGGCGATCTTCAGCAGGCTGGCCTCGCTGGCCACGTTGTCGATGTCGAAGAACAGCATCCACTCGGTCTGTGCCAGCGTGGCGGCCAGGTTGCGGCAGCCGGGCATGTTCCAGTCGATGTCGTCGTCCACCCGCACCAGGCGCAGGTCGAGCCCGGCCTTGTCGATCTGCAGTGGCACATCGCTGTGGTCGTCGATGACCAGGAACTTCAGCCGCGCGCGCAGCGCCGGGCTGAACTGCTGCCACAGCGCCAGTTGGCGGGCCACCGGCTGCTGGGCGTTGTAGACATGGGTGATCAGGGTCAGGTCGGCCATGGTGGTGTGGTGCTTGGTTGCCTCAGGCAATGTGGGTGATGCAACCGGGGTTGAGGTAGAGCCTGGCGCCGGCTGCCACCAGTTGCGCGTGGTACGGCACGTGCTCACACACCTCGCGGCCATCGGCCAGGCCGCTGTAGCGGCCATGGCCCACCACCGCCGCCTTGTACAGGCCGAAGCCGCCAAATGCCGACTGCACCGGCACCCAGCCCGCCACCCGGCCGGGCGCCAACTGCTGGGTGGCGGCATGGATTTCGCGGCCGGCAAACAGCGCTGCATTCAGCGTGTGCTGGCCGCTGTGCACATAGTCATCAGCGCAGATGGTGGGTTCACGCAGCGCCCACAGGTCGTAGTACAGCGGCCACGACAAGGGGAACACCGCGTCCCAGGCCTCTTCATGCTGGAAGTTCGAGACAAAGCCGTCGGTGGCAAAGCGCGCGCCAACCAGGCCGTCCAGGTCGGCCCAGCACACATAGTCCCAGGGCGGGCCGCCGCTGGCGCCGGCCATCACATGGTCAAGCAACTTGTTGCGGCCATAGGCCAGGCGCTCGGTGCGCAAGGGCATGGCGGCTGCGACGCCCTGTTCACGCATGGCATGCAGCAAGCCGTCGCGGGCAAAGTGATCCAGCAGCGCCCCGGTGCCATCGGTTGAATCGTTTTCGTAGACATGGATGGCGTGGCCGCCAAACAGGCTGCCCAGCTCGCGCAGCTTGTCGATGGAGGCCGGCAGCGCCGCCGCGCAATTGCGCGCCGTGCCCAGGAAGACGATGCGCTTGCTGCGCAGGCGGGTGCGGATGGCGTCATGGCTGGTTGGCGCCAGTGGCTCGATGCGGCCCAGCGGCGCCACCTCCGGCGCGGCCGCGTCCACCGGCACGATGTCAAAGGCAAAGCGGGCCCAGTTGTCGGGGCGGTGGAACCACAGCGTGGCGCTGTCGCCGTCGATCTGCAGCCGGCAGGCCGGTGTGCCCCAGGCCAGCGGCTGGGCCACCCGCGCGCAGCCGATGCGCACATCGCGGATTGCCACACCCGGCGTGCGCAGGTGGATGGCGCGCACAAAGGCGTGGCTGTCGTTGTTCAGGCGGTGGCGCATGGTGGTGGGCTCAGGCGGGCTCAGGCGGGCTCAGGCGGGCACACATTGCTTGGCCACCAAATCCTGCAACTGCCGCGTCACCGCGGTCCAGCTGTACTGCTGCACCAGGCGCTGGCGTGCCGCCACCCGTGCCGGGGCGTCGCGCCGCACCCGGCCTTGTGCAACAGCGATCATGGCCTCGACCAGTGCATCACCATCGGGCACCAGAAAGCGGCCGAACATCGCCGGCTCGTCGGCCTTGGTGCCCTCACGCGCCGGCAGGCGCAACGCCAGCGCCGGTGGACAGAAGTCATCGGTGGCGCCGCCGCCGGTCACGATCACCGGCGTGCCGCAGGCCATGGCTTCGAGCACCGGCATGTTGAAGCCCTCGGCACGGTACGGCGACACATAGGCATCGGCCACACCGTACAAGGCGCGCAATTGCGCCTGGTCGAGGCTGCCCGAGACCACCGAGATGCCGGCCAGCACATCGCTGGTGATCAAGCCCGGGTGGGCCCGCGCCACCTGGGCCAAGGTGCGGTCGGCGCCAATGCCGTACAGCGCCTTGTGGTCCTTGAGCAGCAGGCGCACACGCGGGTGGCGCGAGCGCACCTGGGCAAAGGCCTTGATCAGGATGTCCAGCCCCTTGTTCCAGGTGGCCACGCCCACATTGACGAACAACACCTCGTCATCGGCCACGCCCAGCGCGGCACGGCCGCTGTCACGGTCGGCCGCTGACAGCGGGCTGAAGGTGTCGGTCTTCACGCCGTGCGGCAGCACCACGATGCCGTCGGCGTGCATGCCGCCATCGACCAGCCGGTCACGCGACCAGGCCGACGGCGTGATGATGCAGTTGGCCTCGCGGGTGAAGGCTGCAGGGTCGCTGGGCCGGGCGTCGAAGCAGTCATCGACCAGGCCACATTCGGTGACCATGAAGGTCAGCGTGCGCTGCGCCGGGTCAATCGCTGACTTGAACGGCGAGCTGATGCGCAACAGGCAGTCAATGGCCTGGCCGGGCTGGGGCGCGGGCACGGCGTCGATGCGGGCCTGCTCGGTGGGCGTGAAGCCGGCCGGCATCTGGCGCGCATTCCAGTGCTTCAGGAAGAACGGCAAGTCACGGTGCAGCAATTGCCAGTCGGCACACCAGGCGGGGTCGTCCAGCAGCACCAGCATCTGGTACTGGTTGACCAGCGCGATGGAGTGGCTGACACCACGCCAGCCTTCGATGCAGAGGGTGTTCATCGGGTCTCTTTCATTGCAACCAGGCGCCCAGCCCGGTGCCCAGCGAGGTGAGCGTGGCATTCATCTGCTGGCCGTCATGCAGCGCATTGATGTACTGCACACGCAGGTTGTAGTGGTCGGTTTCGGCGGCGATCACGTCGAACAGCGAGCGCCGGCCCATCTGCTGCCACTGCTGCAGCGTGAAGTTGCGCAGCCGGTCGCTGTCACGCAGCACCAGGCCCACCCGGCGCAGCCGCTCGAAGGCGGCGCCGGCCTGCTCATGCACATCGACGATGCGCTGGCGGCGCTGCTCCAGAGCCTCGGCGCGCTGCAGGTTGGCGGCCTCGGCACGTTTGCGCGCGGCCTGGCTGCTGTGGGCGATGGCCGGGTTGAGCAGCGGCACGCTCAACGTCACGCCGGCGCTCAGGCCGGCGCTGCGGCTGGAGCCCCCACTGCTGCCACCACCCACCGACAGCAGCGCATTGCCACCCACGTTCCAGCTGACCTGCGGCTTGTCGCCCGCCTCCACCACGCGGGCGATCTCGCGCAGCGCACTGGCATTGGCCGCCAGCTGGCTGATGTCGATCGAGCGCTCGGCCGCGCTCAGCACCGCTGGCAGCTCGGGCACGGCCAGCAGCAGCGTGGCCATGCCGTCGGTGCCTGGCAGGCCGTCACCGGCCACCCGGCGCAGCCGCGCCTCGACCTGGCGCGCCTGGCTCTGCGCCTGCACCTGCTGCAGTTCGGCCTGCTGCAATTGCTTCCTGGCTTGCACCAGCTCGCTGGTGCGGCCCTTGTCGGCCGCCACGATGCTCTCCAGCGCCTGCACCAGGCAGCCCATCTTGCGCACGTTCTGGCCGTAGATCACCGCCTGCATGCGAAAGCGGCTGCGCTCGAAGGCCATCGCCGTGGTCGCCAGCGTGATCTGCTCTTGCGTGGACAGCAGGCCCAGCCGCGCGGCCTCGGCCTGCTGGCGGCGCCAATCCACCAGCCGGTCACTGCGGCCGCCGTCGAACAGCGTCTGGCTCAGTGTGATGCCGGCGCGCGCCTGCAGGCTGCTGGCGCTGTCGGCGCTGCTGCTGCCACCCAGGTTGCCATTGAGCTGCGGGCTCAAGCTGCCGGTCAAGAAGGCCTGCGGCTTCTTGTTGGCCTGGGCTTCTTCAACATCCTGCGCTGCGGCTTCAGCCAGCAGCCGCGCTGCGCCGATGCCGTTGCTGCGCGCCAGGGCGTCGCCCACCAGCTGCTGCAGCAAGCCGCGCGGTGCGACAGCTGCTGTGGCCGGCGCTGTTGCAGGCGCCGGGCTGCCATTGGCCGGGCTGCCATTGGCGCTGGCCAGTGCAGGCAGGCCGTCGAGCTTGTCTTCGTCCAGGCAGCTCGCCCGGGCGAAGGTGGCCAGTGCCATGGCTGGCGCAAGCACCAGCAGCGCCCTCAACCAGCGCGGCGACCATGCGGTCGGCAGCAGCCGCCGCATCGGATGGATGGCAGGCAAGGCGTTCACAGCGGGCACGGTGCAGTCAACACAGCGCCCAGTAGACGCCGCCGGCACAGCGGCCGATCTGGCAAGTGCAGCCGGTTTGCCAGCTATTTCAAGGCCCGGTACGGCCCGTCATCAAGGCCCGGTGCGGCCCGTCAATCTGGGCGGCGCAGCGCTGGGCCCAGCGGCTGCGCGCCACCACGCTTTTAGGCCACCGATTGCAGGCTTTTGCCGCGCAGGCGGGCCACCATGAAGCCCGCAGCCTGCATCAGGTGCGTGCGCACCAGCGCCTCGGCCAAGTCACCATCACCGCGCATGATCGCCTGCAGGATCGCTTCATGCTGGTCCCAGATGTCGCGCGGCTTCTCGTCGCGCAGCAGCACCTCACCCATCACCCGCTGGGTGCTGGTCAGGTGCGATTCAAGGGCCGGCGCGATCAGCGGGTTGTCAGCCAGGCTGCAGGTGAAGGCGTGGAACTTCATGTCGGCGGCGATCATGCGGGCCACCGAGCCGGCCGCCACGGCACGGCGGCCGGCGTCGATCAGCGGCGGGCCGAACTTCTGCGCCCGCTCGGCGCCCAGCTCGGCAGCGCGCCGCGCCGCCAGGCCTTCAATGGCCGCCCGGATGTCGTACATGTGCTGCACATGCTCCGGGTCCAAGGGCGCCACCAGCAAACCACGGCCAGGCGCGTCTTGCAGAACGCCTTGTTTGCGCAGCAGCATCAGCGCCTGCTGCACCGGCTGGCGCGACACACCCAGCGCCTGCGCGATCTGCTCCTGGATGATGCGGTCACCAGGGCCGAGCCGGCCGGAGACCACCTCTTCCAGGATGGCGCCATGCACTTGTTCGACAAGGTTGGGTTGGGCAGCGAGGAGTTTCATGCGCACAACGTCCAGAGTTCCAACGCAGTCCAGCGACACCCAGTTTGGCGGCTGCACTCTGGCGCGGCGCCACTGCTTTGGGTGCCGGGGTCGGGTGCCAAGTCAAGCGGCTGACGTGGCTTGCACCAGCCGGTCGCGCAGCAGGCGGTGCAAGATCTTGCCGGTGGCCGTGCGCGGCATGTCGGCATCGGCCAGGAAGCGCACCGACTGCGGCCGCTTGTAGCCGGCCATGCGGCTGCGGCACCAATCCAGCAGTTCGGCCTCGGTGGCGCCGGCCGGGGTGTGCAGAACCACCACCGCATGCACCGCTTCGCCCCACTTGTCGTGCGGCAGCCCCACCACTGCCACGTCCTTGACCATCGGGTGCGCGCCCAGCACGCTTTCCACCTCGGACGGGTAGATGTTCTCGCCGCCGCTGATGATCATGTTGCTCTTGCGGTCAACCAGGTGGATGTAGCCGTCGGCGTCGCGCCGCGCCATGTCGCCCACCGAGCACCAGGCGCCGTTGAACGCTTCGACCGTCTTGGCCGGGTTCTTCCAGTAGCCGTCAAAGACATAGGGGGTGCGTGAGTACAGCTCGCCGACAGCGCCGTCGGCAACCTCGCGGCCATCGGCATCGAGCAGGCGGATGGGGCCCGAGCCGGCCCACTCACGCCCCACCGTGCCCAGGCGGTCGATCTGTTCGTCGGGCCGCAGCAGCGTCACCCAGCCGGCTTCGGTGGAGCCGTACAACTCGTACAGGCTGGCGTGCCGGAAGTGCGCCAGGATCGCCAGTTTGGTGTCCTTGCGCGCCGGCGCCGACGAAATCATCAGCTTGCCGACCCGGCTCACGTCGTGGCTGGCCTTCACGGCGTCAGGCAGGCCCAGCATCATGATGTAGTGCGTGGGCACCAGCGACGTGAACGTGATGCGCTGCTGCGACAGCGTTGCCAGCAGCGCCTGCGGGTCGAAGCTGCGGCGGTCATCGATGACGCAGGTGCCGCCCAGGTGCACGAAGGTGTGGCTGAAGTACAGCGAATTGGCATGGCACATCGGCATCACCAGCAACGCGGTGTCGTCGCGGGTGAAGCCCATCTCCAGTGCAGTGGCCAGCGCAATCAGCGTGCTGCCCGCGTGGCTGCGGATGGCGCCCTTGGGCTTGCCGGTGGTGCCTGAGGTGTACATCAGTGCGCTGGGGTCGCCCGGCAGCACCGCCACCGGCGGCGCGGTGCTGGCTGCGGCATCGATCAGGGCCTCGTAACCGCGCCAGCCGGGGGGCAGCTGCGGGCCGAAGGCGATGAATGCGCCGGCCGGCAGCTGCAGGTCAGCGCGCACTGCGTCGATGCGGTCGGCCAGGTCGTCTTGCGCCACCACGGCGCGCGCTTCGGCGTGCTGCACGATGTAGGCAATCTCTGCCGGCAGCAACCGGAAGTTGATCGGCACCGCCACCAGGCCGGCTGCCGCCAGGCCAGCGTACAGCTCCATCCACTCGGCACAGTTGTAGGCCAGCAGGGCAACGCGGTCGCCTTTTTGCAGCCCCAGGCCCAACAGGCCGTTGGCCAGGCGCGTGGCGCGCTGGTGCCACTGCGCATAGCTCAAGCTGCGGCGTGAATCGCGCAGTGCCAGCTTGTCGGGGCTGAGGCGGGCAAACGTGGCCACTGCTTCGGCCAGGTTGAGCAGATGGGTCATGGCAAGTCTTCGATGAGGCACAGACTTTAGCACTCTGAATTCAGAAGACATTCGGACAATCCCGGATCGTGCATGGCGCGTGCACGCCGCCAGAATTCAGACCTCGATCCGCCGAAAGACCCGCCATGCCCAGCCCCACAGCCGCCCCAGTGGTGACCGAGCGCAGTGCCGCCGCGCTGATCGCCCGGTTCCTCAAAGCCCGCAACGTCGACCGCGTGTTCGCCCTGTGCGGCGGCCACATCATGCCGATCTGGATGCGGCTGGACGCCGAGGGCATCCGCATCATCGACGTGCGTGACGAGCGCGCGGCCGTGTACATGGCGCATGCCCATGCCGATCTGACCGGCGGCATCGGCGTGGCCCTGGTCACCGCCGGCCCGGGTGTCACCAATGCGATGACCGGCATCGCCAACGCCCACACCGCCCGTGTGCCGGTGCTGGTGTTGTCGGGCACGCCGCCGCGCGCGCAGGAGAACCGTGGCGCGCTGCAAGACATGGCGCACACCGAGTTCGTCAAGCCACTGACCCGCTATGCGCGCAGCGTGCGTGAGCCCGACCTGGTGCTGCAAGAGCTGGACGAGGCGGTGGCACGGGCCTTCGGCCAGGGTGGCGAGCCCGGGCCGGTGTTCCTCGACTTCCCGGTGGACACCTTGCGTGCCGAGGTGTCGTCTGCGGTGCAACTGCCCGAGCGCATGCGCCCACCGGCGTTGCAACGCCTGTTGCCCGACCCGGCTGCGGTGCAGCAGGCGGTGCAGCTGCTGTGGGCAGCCAAGCGGCCGCTGGTGATCAGCGGCCGTGGCGCGCGCGGCGCCGGTGCGCCCCTGGTGCAACTGCTGGACCGTTTGCATGCGCCCTACCTGGACACCGGCGAAAGCCGCGGCCTGGTGCCCGACAGCCATGCATCGGTGGTGGCCGCCATGCGCGGGGCCGTGATGCAACAGGCCGATGTGGTGCTCACGCTGGGCCGCAAGCTCGACTTCCAGCTCGCCTATGGCTCGCCTGCGGTGTTTGGCGATGCCCGCTTCGTGCGCATTGCCGACACCGCTGCCGAGTTGCGCGACAACCGCCGCGGCGCGGCCGAGATCCTGGCCACGCCGGCAGACGCCATCACCGCCTTGCTGGCTGCCGCCGGCGACCGCCCCTGCGCCACCGACCTGGCCTGGGCCGATGGGCTGCGGCGCCAGCATCTGCAACGCGCCGACAAGCTGCTGGCCAGCGGCGCCGACGCCGCACCCGGCAGCGACGGCCTGATGCACCCCAACCGGCTGATTGCCGCCCTGCGCGATGCATTGCCCCCCGACGCAGTGGTGGTCGCCGACGGTGGTGACTTTCTCAGCTTTGCCCGGGTCGGCTTGCCCGCTGCCACCTACCTGGACCCCGGCCCGCTGGGCTGCATCGGCGTGGGCACCCCGTTTGGCGTGGCGGCCGCACTGGCGTGCCCCGGGCGCCTGGTGCTGGTGGCCACCGGTGACGGCTCGTTCGGCTTCAATGCCATGGAAATCGACACCGCCGTTCGGCACCGGGCACCGGTGCTGATCGTGGTGGCCAACAACGGCAGCTGGGCGATCGAGGTGCGGGACCAGCAAGAGAGCCACGGCAAGGTGGTGGGCACCCGGCTGCAGTTTGCCGACCATGCGGCAATGGCGCGCGCGTTCGGTGCCCATGGCGAACGCGTGTCAGACGCCGACGCCCTGCCCGCTGCGATCGCACGCGCGAAGGCGGCGCTGGCCAGGGGCCAGCCGGCGTTGCTGGATGTGCTGGTCACACCCGAGGCGGCGTCGTCGGACGCCAAGTCCGGGCTGGCTTGGGTCCCCGATCTGCAAGCCCTGGCGGCATGGGATGCGGCCGAGCGCGCATGGCGCACATCCTGAGCGTCACCACGCCGTTCTTCGCCCTGGTGCTGCTGGGCTGGGCGGTGGTGCGTGGCGGGATGCTGACGGCCGAGGTGATCCCCGGCCTCAATGGCTTCGTGCTGTTCTTTGCGCTGCCCTGCATGCTGTTCCGCTTCAGCGCCACGACACCGATCCTGCAGCTGCTGGACGCGAATGTGGCCTTGGTCTACCTGGGCAGTGGCGCGGCCCTGGTGGTCTTGGTGGTCGCCCTCGAACGGCGCCGCCGCCTGGCCTGGCCCGACGCCGCCTTCGGTGCACTGGTGGCGGTGTTTCCCAACAGCGGCTTCATGGGCGTGCCGCTGCTGGTGGCGCTGCTCGGGCCGGCTGCAGCGGCGCCGGCCATCGTTGCACTGGCGCTGGACATGGTGGTCACCACGTCGCTGTGCATCGCGCTGTCGCAGCAGGGGCAGGCCGGCAGCGCGGTGCAGGGGGCGGGCACCAGCGCCGCACGCGCCGGGGTGTTGCGGGCCCTGCGCGGCATGCTGACCAACCCGTTGCCGTGGTCGATCTTGTTGGGCGCGCTGTCGTCGGCCAGCGGCGTGCAGCCACCCGCGCCGCTGGCGCGTGCGGTGGACTTGCTGGCCGGTGCAGCCTCGCCCGTGGCACTGTTTGCCCTGGGCTGCATGCTGGCGCGGCCAAGTGCGTCCGCCGGTCCCCGGCCAGGCCAGGGCGTGGCCGGCATCGTGGCCTGCAAGCTGCTGCTGCATCCGCTGCTGGTGCTCGCCGCCGGCCGCGCCGCCATGGCCGCCGGCCTGCCGCTGGACGCCTTTGCGGCCGCCGTGCTGGTGCTGTTGGCCGCCTTGCCCAGTGCCAGCAACGTGCCGATCCTGGCCGCCCGGTTCGGCGCCGACGCCAACCGGCTGGCGCGGGTGGTGTTCATCAGCACCGTGGGCGCGTTTGCCAGTTTCACGGCAGTCGTGGCCTGGGTCGATGCCACAGCGGCCGCAACGCCCGCAGCGGCCCCTGTGCCGTCAGTGCGCTGAGCGCCGCGCGATCCGCTGATCGCCACCCGCTGATCGCCACCTGCTGATTGCCACCCGCTGATCGCCACCTGCTGGTCGCCACCCGCTGGTCGCCAGCGGCCAACGCCGGCAGGCATCGGCGTCGGGAATACCCGAAATCTCGAACTCTGAATTCAGAGTACATTTTTTCGAAAGTTCACTGTCATGCAGGAGCGTTGATGAGCCGCCGAACCCTCGCAGTGCCCCCATGCGGCTGCATTGCCACCGACCCGACCAACAGCCAGCGGCGCAGGGTCATCCGCATTGCCGCCGTCGGGCTGGGCGCGCCGTTGGCCATGCACGCCTGGGCCACGGTGGCGCTGGCCCCCGGTGACCGCCTGGTCGAAGAGGACGCCGAAGGCCCGCCCACCCCGCTGCGGGTGGCTGACCTCAAGCCTGGCAAGCCAATGCTGGCCTATCCGCTGGACGCCAAGCGTGGCAAACCCCGTGACGAGACACGCCTGAACAAGCTGGTGCTGATCCGTCTGCCTGAGGCCGAGATGGCACCGGCCACGCGTGCGCGTGCCGCTGGCGGCGTGTTGGCCTACTCGGCCATCTGCACCCACCAGGCCTGCGACGTGAAAACCTGGCTGGCCAAAGAGAAGGCACTGGTGTGCTTCTGCCACGCGTCGAAGTTCGCGGTGCTTGACAACGCCACCGCCGTCACCGGCCCGGCCACCCGCGCACTGCCGTCGGTGGCATTGGCGCTCGATGGTGACCAGCTGGTGATCGCCAGCGGCTTCAGCGCCACGCCAGGTGCGGCACCGACGTGATGGGCCCGCGTTGACCGGCCTGGCATGACTGACCAACCCCACTGTGCAAAAGAAGGAGACATCCATGACCTGCATGATCAAGCAACCCCTGGCAGCCGCAGCGCTGGCCGTGTTTGCGCTGGCTGCGCTGGCCGAGTCCGACCTGGGCGCCTACAGCCCGGTGACTGACGCACGCCTGGCCAACCCAGAGCCCGGCAACTGGCTGCAGTACCGCGGCAACTACGCCGGCTGGGGCTACAGCGCACTGGAGAAGATCAACGCGGGCAACGTCGGCAAGCTCAAGGTGGCCTGGTCGATGGCCACCGGCCAGACCGAAGGGCACCAGGCGCCGCCCATCGTCAACGACGGCTACATGTATGTGACCACGCCCGGCGCACAGGTGATTGCGCTGGATGCTGCCACCGGCGTGGAGCTGTGGCGCTGGAAGAAAGAGCTGCCGGCTGACATGCTGCAGTTGCACCCCACCAACCGTGGCGTGGCGTTGTATGGCGACAAGGTGTACGTGGCCACCATGGACGCACACCTGGTGGCGCTTGACGCCCGCACCGGCAAACTCGCCTGGCAGACCGCGGTGGGCGATGCCAAGGCGCTGCAGTACATCACGCTGGCGCCGCTGGCCGCCAAGGGCAAGATCATGGTGGGCTCGTCCGGTGGCGAGACCGGCGTGCGGGGCTTCGTTGCCGCGTACGACGCAGCCACTGGCAAAGAAAGCTGGCGCACCTTCATGACCGCCGCACCAGGCGAGCCAGGCGGCGACACCTGGCCCGGCGACAGCCACAAGAACGGCGGTGGCAGCGTCTGGATCACCGGCACCTATGACCCGGCCACCAACCTGGCCTACTGGGGCACCGGCAACCCGGCGCCGTGGCCGACCGAAGGCCGCAAGGGCGACAACCTGTACACCACGTCGGCCGTTGCGCTGGACGTGGACTCCGGCGCCATCAAGGGCCACCACCAGTACCACCACAACGACGCCTGGGATTGGGACGAGGTCTCGGCGCCGGTGTTGATCGACACCGAAATCAAGGGTCGCAAGGTGAAGGCGGCGGTGCATGCCGGGCGCAACGGCTACCTGTGGATGCTGGAGCGCCAGCCCACCGGCAAGATCGGCTTCATCGACGCTGTGCCGTTTGTGCACAACGACGTGATCACCGCCATCGACAAGAAGACCGGGCGGCCCAGCTATGACCCGGCCCGCACGCCAGGCATGGGCAAGACGGTGGGCTTCTGCCCGTCACTGTGGGGTGGCAAAGACTGGCCGCCGGAAGCCTGGAACCCCAAGACCGGCCTGTTCTACATCCCCGCCAACAACAACCTGTGCGCCGAACTGCCGGCCGCAGAGCCCACCAAGTACAAGAAGGGTGATCTCTACATCGGCTACCCGATCGAAGGCGTGCTGGGCAGCCTGCGCTACAAGGACGGCAAGCGGCCGGCCACCATCGGCGAGCTGCAGGCCTGGGACCTGAAGACCGGCAAGATGGCCTGGGTGCACAAGTTCGACACCCATCTGTGGGCGCCGCTGCTGACCACCGGCGGCAACCTGCTGTTTGGCGGCGGCACCAACGACCGCCAGTTCCGCGCCTTCAACGCCACCAACGGCAAGCTGCTGTGGCAACACAGCATGCCCTCGGGCGTCACCGGTGTGCCCACGTCGTTCGAAGTCAAGGGCGAGCAATACATCGCCGTGTTGTCTGGCTGGGGTGTCGACGCACAGCGCATGCAGTCGGGCATCGACAGCCTGACAGGCAAGCCACTGGTCGTGCCGCAGGGTGGCACCGTGATGGTCTTCAAGCTCGACAAGTGAGCTGGGCCAGACGGGCGGCAGGCCCTGCCCGCAGCGGTTGTGGCGCGGCGCTCAGCGCTCGGTGAAGGCCTCGGTGGCCTTCATCATCGGCCGCAGCAGGAAGCTCAGCACTGAGCGCCGGCCGGTGCGGATCTCAGCCGTGCCCACCATGCCGGGCAACACCGTCAGCGGCTTGCCGCCGGCTTTCAGCGTCGACGCATCGGCGCGCACCAGGGCGCGGTACCAGCCGGTCTCGCTGCCGGTGGGGGCGTTGCGGTCACCGTCGCCGATGGCGTCGGGGCTGAGCGTGTCCACCGCGCCGTGCAGGCTGCCGTAGACAGTGAAGTCGTAGGCCGACAGCTTCACCTCCACCGGGTGGCCCACGCGCACGAAGCCGATGTCGCTGGGCTTGATGCGCAGCTCCACCAGCACCTGCTCGTCCACCGGCACGATCTCCATCACCGGCGCGCCGGCCGACACCACGCCGCCCACGGTGTTCATGCGGATGTTCTTCACCAGGCCGCGTACCGGTGAGGTGAGCGTGGTGCGCTTCAGGATGTCGTCACGCACCACCTGCTGCTCGCCCAGCATGGTCAGCTCGGTCTGGGCCTTCACCAGCTCGGCGCTGGCATCCTGGCGGAAACGGTTGATGCGCTCCTGCGTGACCAGGTTCAGGTCGTTGACCTGGCGGCGCAGGCGCATCACCTCCACCTCGCTCATCAGGCCCTTGGCGGACATGGTCTCGGCAACGTGGAGTTCCTTCTCCAGCAAGGCCATGTTGCGGCGGTTCATCGCCAGC
>JANNMP010000486.1:0-2407 GCA_031398015.1 Burkholderiaceae bacterium | reverse complement strand
GCCGCGCTCGTCGGCGCGCGCCATGTCACCGGTGTGCAACCAGCCGCCTTTCAAGGTGGCGGCAGTCAGCTCGGGCTGGTTGAGGTAGCCCTCCATCACCTGGCGGCTCTTCACGCACAGCTCGCCCACGGCGCCCGGTGCCACCGGCTGGTCGTCGTCGTCCAACAGCCGCACCTGGCTGCCGCTGGTGGGCAGGCCGCAACTGCTGAACAGCTCCGGCCGCTGCCGGTCATGGTCAGCGCGCGGCAGAAAGCTCACCGGGTAGCCCTCGGTCTGGCCATAAAGCTGGGCGAACACCGGGCCCAAACGCTCCAGGCCCTCCAGCAGCCGGGTGGGCGACATGGGGCTGGCGCCGTACAGCACGGTGTGCAGGCTGCTGAGATCACTGCGGTCCAGCGCCGGGTGGTCCAGCAGGGTGTAGACCATGGTGGGCACCAGCAGCGTCAGGTTGATGCGCTCGGCGGCGATCAATTCCAACAGCCGGCCGGGGTTGAAGCCGGCCATCAGCCGCACCGTGCCGCCGCGCATCAGCGTGGGCTGCACCACCGTGCCGGCGACATGCGTCAGCGGCGCGGCGGCCAGGTAGTGCGGTGTGGCTGGCAGGTCGAAATCACTGAGCTTTTCGACCACCATGGCCGCCACGCCGGCCTGGGTGCGCGCCGCGCCCTTGCTGCGGCCGGTGGTGCCGCCGGTGTAATTGACCACCGCCAGGTCAGCGCTCTGAGACAGGTCACGCATGCTGGCGTGGCCGATGTGGCCGATGGCCAAGGCGAGGTTGATGCCGACACAGGCGCCGACACAGGCGCCGACATCGCCCCCGTCCAGCGTGTAGACCTGCTGCAAACCCGGGTGCTGCTGCGCCAATGCGGCGGCGCGCTCGCTGAAACCGTGGCCATCAACCACCAGCAGCTGGGCGCCGAAGTCTTGCAGCTGGAACAGGTGGTCATCGAGGCTGGCCAGTTGGTGCAACGCCGTGCTGACCATGCCGCTGGCCATGGCCGCCTGGCTGGCGCACCAGGCCAGCGCCTGGTTGGCGGCCAGCACCGCCACGCGTGTGCCACGGCCAAAGCCGGCTGCGGCCCACACCGCCTGGATGCGGCCGATGGTCTCAGCGGTGGCGCGGTAGCTGAGTTCAGCACCGTCCCAACGGAAGGCGGTGCGATCGGGGAAGCGCTGCAGCGCGCGCAGCAGCAAGGCGCTGGCGCTGGGGCCGGACTGGGCATCGTGTGTGTGCATTGAAGTCTGCAAGGCGGGCATCAGGCCAGCGCGCGGTGGAACTCTTGCTCGACCTGGGCCACCAGGGCTTCGACGGTCTGCAATTGCTGCACACCGCCCACGCTGTGCCCGGCGCTCCAGATGTCGCGCCAGCGCTTGGGGCCGTCAGCGGCATTGCCGTGTGAGGCACCGCCGAACATCTGCGCGGCGGTGTTGGGTGTCACGGCTTCATCGAGCGTGGCCGGGTCCAGCCCGGCACGGCGGATGGCCGGCAGCAGCATGCTGGTGGGCAGGCCGGTGAAGGCGCGGGTGAGCAGCACATCGTCGATGCTGGCGTCCACCAGCATCTGGCGGTAGGCGTCGGGCGCCAGGCTTTCGCGGCTGGCGATGAAGCGGGTGCCCATGTAGGCCAGGTCACAGCCCAGCACCTGGGCCGCGCGCAGGGCCACGCCGTCAGCGATGCCACCGGCCAGCACCAGCGGGCCGTCGTACTCTTGCCGCAGAGCGCGCACAAAGGCCATGCCGTTGAGCCAGCCGGTTTGGCCGCCGGCGCCGGCGCTGAGCAGCACCAGGCCGTCGGCCCCGGCGGCCAGCGCCTTGCGTGCATGCGCCAGCGTGGCCACGTCAGCCAGCACCAGGCAGCCGATGCCATGCAGCGCCGGCACCGCCGCTGCCGGCGAGCCCACGCTGGTGATGACCAGCTCGACCCGGTGGCGCACCAGGCAGGCCAGGTCATCGGCCAAACGTGGTGAACGCATGATCAGGTTGGGGCAGAACGGCGCGGCTTCTTCAGGTGCGGCAAACAGGCGCGCGGCGATCTCGCTGAGCCAGTGGTCAAGCTGCTCGGTGCTGCGCGCATTGGCGGTGGGGAAGGCGCCGACCACGCCGTTGCGGCAGGCGGCCACCACCAGATCGACCCCCGAGACATTGAGCATGGGCGCAGCGATCAGCGGCAGGCGCAGGCGGCGGGTGATGTGCTCGGGCAGGCGGGGGGTCATGGTGGTGTTGGTGTTGGTGGTGGTGGTGTTGTTGTCGTTCTGGTTCACGCTGGGCGAGCTGGTGCAGCTGGCCGGCCGGCTGTGCGGCCACGAGCGACCGGTGGTGGCGCTGCCCGAAGCGCTGGGCAAGCTGCAGGCTGCGGCCATGGAGCTGATGCCCGGGGTGCCGCTGATGTCGCGCGACAACCTGCTGT
>JANNMP010000474.1:0-3245 GCA_031398015.1 Burkholderiaceae bacterium | reverse complement strand
GGCCCGCCCGAGGGTCGTCTTGAGCTGCCTACAATCCTGCTGCCACGATCTTCATCCTCGCAGCCCCGGGCTGCCGCACCCAAGGACACACGCATGGAACACACCCTGCCGCCGCTGCCGTACAGCCTCGACGCCCTGGCCCCGCACTACAGCCGCGAGACTCTCGAGTTCCACCATGGCAAGCACCACAACGCCTATGTGGTGAACCTCAACAACCTGCAGAAGGGCACCGAGTTCGAGAGCCTGTCGCTGGAAGAGATCATCAAGAAGTCCAGCGGCGGTATCTACAACAACTCGGCGCAGATCTGGAACCACACCTTTTTCTGGAACTGCATGAAGCCGGCCGGCGGTGGTGAACCGACCGGTGCATTGGCCGCGGCCATCGTCAAGAAGTGGGGCACCTACGCGGCCTTCCGCGAAGCCTTCATCAAGAGTGCCGTGGGCAACTTCGGCTCGGGCTGGACCTGGCTGGTGAAGAAGCCCGACGGCTCGGTCGACCTGGCCAACACCAGCAACGCCGCCACACCGCTGACCGGCGCCGACAAGCCGCTGCTGACCATCGACGTGTGGGAGCACGCCTATTACATCGACTACCGCAACGCCCGGCCCAAGTTTGTCGAGACCTTCCTGAACTCGCTGGTCAACTGGGACTTTGCCGCGGCCAATTTCGCCTGAGCGGCAGGCTGGTCACACCGCATGCACCCACGGGCCGGACGTCAGCTGTCTGGCCCTGGTTGTTGTTGCGCCGGCCCAGTGCGCATCACTCAGGGCTTGAACGGCGCCCCACCCAGCTTGAAGCCCGGCTTGATGCCACGCTTGGCGAACCAGCCCTGGTTCATCTCCAGCACAAAACGCACCGGCCTGGCCGAACAGTGCGACGCTTCATCAAAGGGCTTCATTTCGGCCAGGTTGACGATGCTGCCGTCGTCGGCCACGAACGCAATCGTCAGCGGCGTGGGCGTGTTCTTCATCCAGAAGCATTGCGGCTGCGTTTCGTCGAACACGAACAGCATGCCCTCATGCGTGCCCAGGTCACGGCGGTGCATCAGGCCGGTCTGGCGCTGCTCGGGGGTCAGCGCCAGCTCGGCGCGGATGTTGTGCATGCCCGCGCTCAGCGTGATTGCCTGCAAGCGCTGCGGCTGGCCGGGCTGGGGCTGGGCCAACAGCGGGGGCGCCTGCAAGACGGCCAGCACAGCGGCCAGCCAAACAAGCACACTGGCAGCCAGCGCCTTGACGTCGATCATGTTCAAACCTCGGGAAGACCATTAGTTTCTGCCGGCCCAGCCGCGTTGTGATGCGGGCTTGGGCCCTGTGCGCCGACGACTTCATTTCACCATGCCCGCCACGCTTGCCGCCACCGCACCGATGCCGCCAACCGTGCCGTGGGCAGGGCCCGCCGCGTTGCCGGCGCCGGCTGACACCGACAGCCTCGCGCTGCTGGACGACCCCCTGGCGCAGCGCGGCTTCTGCAGCACCCTCACCGATGCCAGCGGCCGGGCCGTGGCCAACGCCGCACTGCGCATCAGCGGCATGCATTGCGCCGCCTGCGCTGTCGTGGTCGAGCAGGCGGTGGCCCGTGTGGCCGGGGTGCAAGGTGTGCAGGTCAGCGCGTCAGGGGCGCGCGCGCAGGTGCGCTGGTTCGCCGATCGCACACGTTTGTCGGCCATCGTGGCGGCCATCCGCAGCGCAGGTTATGACGCCGCGCCCGACACGGCAGTGCAAGCACGCACGGCACGCACGCTGGAACACCGCCAGGCGGTGTGGCGGCTGTTTGTGGCTGCTTTCTGCGGCATGCAGGTGATGATGCTGGCCACGCCCAGCTACGTGGCGGTGGGCGACGAACTGGCGCCTGATTTGCGGCAATTGCTGAACTGGGGAAGCTGGCTGCTGAGCCTGCCGGTGCTGGTGTTTGCCGCCGGGCCGTTTTTCAGCGGCGCCTGGCAGGCGCTGCGCCAGCGCCGCATCGGCATGGACGTGCCGGTGGCCCTGGGCGTGGCGGTCACCTTCATGGCCAGCAGCGGCGCCACGTTTGCGCCGGGCGGCTTGTTCGGCAGCGAGGTGTACTTTGATTCACTGACCATGTTCGTCAGCTTTTTGCTGGCCGGCCGCCTGCTGGAAACCCGCGCCCGCCACCGCGTGGCCCAGGTGCTGGAGGGCACGCAGGACAGCCTGCCGCAAACCGCGCTGCGCCTGGACGCCGACGGCCAGGCCAGGCCGGTCAGCGTGTTGCGCCTGGTGGTTGGCGATGTGCTGCGCGTGCCGGTGGGCCAGGCATTTGCGGCCGATGGCGAGTTGACGCAGGGCAGCACCATTGCCGATGAATCGCTGCTCACCGGTGAAAGCACGCCGGTGCCCAAACCGCTGGGCGCCAGTGTGGTGGCCGGCAGCATCAACCTGGGTGCGCCGGTGCTGCTGCGGGTGCAGCGCCTGGGCGACGACACGCGCCTGGCGGCGATCGTGGCGCTGATGCGCAGCGCCATGGCGCAGCGGCCCGGCCTGGCGCAGGTGGCCGACCGCTGGGCGGCGCCGTTTTTGTGGGCGGTGCTGCTGCTGGCCGCAGGCGCGGCAGCGGTGTGGAGCCAGATCGACCCCAGCCGCGCGGTGTGGGTGGCCGTGTCGGTGCTGATCGTCACCTGCCCCTGCGCGCTGTCGCTGGCCGCACCGTCGGCGATGCTGGCCGCCACCAGCGCGCTGGCCCAGCGCGGTGTGCTGCTGCAGCGGCTGGACGCGCTGCAGGCGCTCGCCCGGCTCGACCGCATCTATCTCGACAAGACCGGCACGCTCACCGATGCCGCAGGCCTGGGTGTGGCCATGCAGCGCCTGGCTGGCGCGGCGGCGCTTGGCGGTGCCGACAGTGCCGCCTGCGTGGCGGGTGCCGCCGACGCCGCCTGTTTGGCGGCTGCCGCCGACGCCGCCTGTTTGGCGCGTGCGGCGTCACTGGCGGCCTGGTCCAGCCACCCGTTGTCGGCGGCGCTGGTGGTTGCCGCCGACGCTGCGCTGCTGGCCAGCCAGGCGCCGTGGCGGGCAGTGCAAGAGCTGCCCGGCCAAGGCCTGCAGGCCCTGGACAGCCAGGGCCGCTGCTGGCGCCTGGGCCGGGCTGCATTTGTGGCGCCCGGTGCTGCGGCTGGTGACCTGGCCCCGCCCGACGCCGGCCGCACCGCGCTGTGGTGGGGCGCCGACGGCCACGCCGCGCTGCGCTTTGACATCGGCGAGCGCCTGCGCCCCGATGCAGTGGCCACCGTGGC
>JANNMP010000386.1:0-6017 GCA_031398015.1 Burkholderiaceae bacterium | reverse complement strand
CGGTGTCGCCAAAAAATGTGCGGCCGACATTCCAGGTCACGCCCTTGTCCACCACCGGCTGGCCGCAGCCCAGTCGGTCCAATATTTCCAGTGTGCGCTTGGCGTAACACAGGCCGCGTGAGCCCACGCTGACGCTGTCGTCATCGAGCAGCAGCACCGGCTGGCCTTGCTGGGCCAGGTCGATCGCGGTGGCCAGGCCCACCGGCCCGGCGCCGACCACCACCACCGGGTGGCGTGGCACGGTGCCGGGTGCGGCCAGCTCAGGCGCTGGCGGGCTGGCAAACCGGGGGTAGGTGTAGGTGCTGAGCATGGCCCGGCGCAGGCACTGTGGCTGTTCAGGCCTCCAGCGCCTGCCACATCTGCACGTCGCGCTCGGCGGTCCAGATGCGCGGGTGCGGGTACTGGGTCACCTCGTCATAGCAACGTGTCACGTCAAACGGCATGCAGTGCTGGAAGATCACCCAGTGGCCGTACTTGGGCGCCATCGCCGCCATGGTGCGCTTGTAGACCGCGTTCAGGTCCAGCCCCGCCGCCACGCCGGCCATCACATTGGCGTGGACATCGGCGATGAAATCGCGCGTGCCCTGCAGGCCGGCGGCCACCGCGTCGGGCGTGGTCAGCGCCGCGCCGCGCCCGGGCACCAGTTGCGCTGGCTTGAGCGCGGCGATGTTGTCCAGCGTCTGCGGCCAGTCCTTGAAGTAGGCGTCACCGGCATACGGCGTGGCGCCGAACTCGACCAAGTCACCGCTGAACAGAATCTTCTGCTGCGGCAGCCAGGCCACGGTGTCGCCCTTGGTGTGGCCGCGGCCCAACTGCAGCAACTGCACTTCCAGGCTGCCGAGCCACAGCGTCATCTGGCCGGTGAAGGTGATGGTCGGCCAGGTCAGGCCGGCCGGCACGCTGTCGACATTGCGGAACAGCCTGGGGAAGCGGCCGATCTCGCTGGCCTTGTCTTGCTCACCACGCTCGACGATCAGGTCGCGGGTGTCCTGGCTGGCGATGATGTGCTGGGCGCCGTAGGCTGATGCACCCAGCACCCGCACCGCGTGGTAGTGCGTCAGCAGCACAAAGCGGATCGGCTTGTCAGTCACGCCACGGATGCGGCGGATCACGTCTTGCGCCATCACCGGCGTGGCCTGGGTGTCGAGCACCAGCACCGCATCGTCGCCAATGATGATGCCGGTGTTCGGGTCGCCCTCGGCGGTGTAGGCGTAGGCGTTGTCAGACAGCTTGGTGAAGCTGATCTGCTTCTCGTCCAGGTCAGCCTGGCTGGCGAAGGCTTTGGCGGGGGTGGGGGTGTTGGGGCTCAAGGGGGTCTCCGGCGTTGGCGCAAGGGCTGGTGCGGGCGCTGAAGTGTCTGGTGCGCGCTTGCGGTCTGTCAAATCAATTCGGTTTAGACAAACTATTTGCAGCCTTCGCGGTGTGTTGTCTGGGGACTTGCATGACATCTCTGGTGATGTCAAACTCCAGCATGCGATGGGTGTTGGACACGGATGTGCTTGTGGCGGCAATGCGCAGCCCAACGGGCGCATCTGCCGCGCTGCTGCTGGCGGCGCTGGACAGCCGGGTCAGCCTGCTGGTGAATGTGGCCTTGGTGTTGGAATATGAAGCCGTCTGTCTGCGACAAGAGCATGTGCGTGCTGCTGGGCTGTCAAACGCACAGGCACAGACGTTCATCGATGCGGTGGCAGCCTTGGCGGTGCCCGTGCCCTCGCACTTCATCTGGCGCCCGCAGCTGCGCGACGCCAGTGACGAGATGGTGCTGGAAGCCGCAGTCAATGGCCGGGCCGATGCCATCGTCAGTTTCAATCACCGTGATTTCGGTACCGCGCCGCAACGCTTCGGCATTGAACTGTTGCTGCCACGGGATGCCTTGAGGAGCTTGTCACCATGAGCGAGATGTCCACATACCCACTGCGGTTGCCGCGCTCGGTGAAGGCCGAGGCCGAAAAGCTGGCGCGCGAAGAAGGCATCAGCATGAACCAGTTTGTGGCCACGGCAGTCGCCGAGAAGCTGGCCGTGATGCGCACGGTGGCGTTTTTCGAGGCACGGCGCGCACGCGCTGATCTGCCGGCGCTGCGCAACATGCTCACCAGGCCAGGTGGTGCGTTGCCGCTGCCTGGCGACGAGGTCTGACACGGCCTTGCTGCCTCAGCGCAGCGGGATCGGCAGCGCCCGGTCCACCGCCACCGCCGTCACCGCGTTCTGCGGGCTGCCTTCGATCACCCGGTCTGAATAGGTGAGGTAGACCAGGGTGTTGCGCTTGGCATCGACCATGCGCACCACGCGCAGCCGCTTGAACACCAGCGAGGTGCGCTCGGTGAAGATCTCTTCCTGCTGGCGCAGCGGCTTGGGCACCCGCACCGGGCCCACCTGGCGGCAGGCGATGCTGGCCTCGGCCTTGTCCTCAGCCAGCCCCAGGCCGCCCTTGATGCCGCCGGTCTTGGCGCGCGACACATAGCAGCTGATGCCCTCGACGCCGGGGTCGTCATAGGCCTCGACCACGATCTTGTGGTCGGGGCCGATGAACTTGAACACCGTGTCCACCTCGCCGATGGATTCAGCAGCGCGGGTGAATGTGCAGGCTGTGGCGCAGGCCAGGATGGCCAGGGTGGTGGACAACAGGCGGTGGTGCTGCATGGGCTGGGTCCTTTGGGTGGGTTCAGCGTCTGTGGTCAACGCGCGGGTGCGTCGCCTGGCCAGCCCAGGCGGGCCGATGCGGCCGCAGCGGTGCGGCGCAGCATGCCAGCCAGTGCGCCATGCCAGTGGGTGTCCAGCGCGGCCGTGGGGCCGATGGTGGTGAGCGCCAGCACGATGCGGCCACTGTGGTCCAGCACCGGCGCGGCCAGTGCACTGACACCGGGCAGCGCCGTGCCATCGCTGCGGGCCAGGCCCTGGGCGCGCACTTCGGCCAGCGTGGTCTTGTTGAACTGGGCCCAGCTCGCCAGCTTGTTGCCAGCGCCCGCTGCGCCTGCTGCACCTGCTGCACGGCGCTCGGCCTCGTACAGCGGCCGCACCAGCGCCTCGCCCAGCCAGGCGGCAAACACCTGGCCGGTGGCCGTGCCGGTGATCGACACCACCGTGCCATGGCGCATGTTGATGTACACCGCTGCGGGGGATTCGGCCAGCCGCACGATGGTGGGCCCCTGGGTGCCCCACACCGCCATCGCCACCGTGTGGCCGCAGGCCTGGGCCAGGTCGTCGATCAGCGGCGTGGCCACGCGCACCGGGTCGGCCTGCTGCAGGCTGATCAGCCCCAGTTGCAGCGCCAGCGGGCCCAGGCCATAGCGGCCGCTGCTGCGGTCTTGCTCAACCAGGCCGATCTTGCCCAAGCTCACCAGGTAGGGGTGGGCCTTGGCGGCGGCCATGCCAGCGGCAGCGGCCAGGTCTTTGAGCGGCAGCGGCCGGCCGGCATGGGCCAGCGCGTGCAGCAACTGGCCGCCGACCTCGATGCTCTGGATGCCACGCTGGCCGGGCTCGTGCTGGCTGCTGGTCACGGCAATGGCTGGTGCGGCATGACAAAGGGCATGGCGCCGCATTGTGCGGTGGCCGGCGCGTGCAAAATTCAGCGCTTCATCCACCCGCCGGACGCCGCCATGGGCCAAGCCCTGTTCCACCTCGCCTTCCCGGTGCACAGCATTGCCGCCGCCCGCGCCTTCTACGGCGGCCTGCTGGGCTGCCCCGAGGGCCGCAGCGCCGAGACCTGGGTCGACTTCGACTTTCACGGCCACCAGATCGTGGCCCACCTGGCGCCCGATGAATGCAAGCCCGCCAGCACCGGCGAAGTCGACGGTGACGACGTGCCCGTGCGGCACTTCGGCGCCATCCTGGCCATGGCCGATTGGCAGGCGCTGGCCGGCACGCTGCGCGCGGTGGGCACCCGCTTCATCATCGAGCCGCATGTGCGCTTCCAGGGTGAGGTGGGCGAGCAGGCAACGATGTTCTTCCTTGACCCGTCGGGCAATGCGCTGGAGTTCAAGGCCTTTGCCGATCTGTCGCAAGTGTTTGCCAAGTAGGCCAGCGCGATGAAGGTCTGCATCTACGGCGTGGGCGCCATTGGCGGCTTCATCGGCACGCGGCTGGCCTTGGCTGGTGAATGTGCGGTCAGTGCGGTGGCGCGTGGTGCCACGCTGGCGGCGCTGCAGCAGCATGGCCTGCGGCTGCGCCAGGGTGAGATGCTGCACAACGCGCCGGTGCGCGCCAGCGCCGACCCCGCCAAGCTGGGGGTGCAAGACCTGGTGGTGATTGCGGTGAAGGGCCCGGCGCTGGCGGCGGTGGCGGCCAGCATCGCGCCGCTGATCGGTGCGCACACGCTGCTGCTGCCGGCGATGAACGGTGTGCCCTGGTGGTTTGCTGCCGGCGCGCCGGCCTTGGGCAGTGAACCGCTGCACAGCATCGACCCCGGCGGCCACATCGCCGCCGCGCTGCCGCTGGCCCAGGTGGTGGGCTGCGTGGTGCATGCCAGCACCTTCACGCCCGAGCCCGGCCTGGTGCAGCACAAGATGGGGCAGGGCCTGATCGTCGGCGAGCCACTGGGCGGCGTCAGCGAGCGCGTCAACATGCTGGCCGGCCTGCTGCAACGCGCCGGCTTCGATGCCACCACCGCCACCGACGTGCGCCGCGACATCTGGTTCAAGCTGTGGGGCAACATGACGATGAACCCGATCACCGCGATCACCGGCGCCACGGTGGACATGGTGCTCGACGACCCGTTGACCCGGCGCTTCTGCACCGCTGCGATGGCCGAGGCGGCGGCGGTGGGCGCGCGCATCGGCTGCGCCATCGACCAAAGCCCCGATGACCGGCAGCAGATCACCCGCAAGCTGGGCGCCTTCAAGACCTCGATGCTGCAGGACGTGGAGGCCGGCCGCGCGATCGAGCTGGACGCGCTGGTGGCGGTGGTGCATGAGATGGCGCAGCGGCTGGGCTTGGCCACGCCGATGATCGATGCGCTGCAACGCGGCGGCATCGACGTGGATGTGTCCACGAACATCCAGAAGGACATCTGGTTCAAGCTCTGGGGCAACCTCACCGTGAACCCGATCAGCGCGCTCACGGGCGCCACCACCGACCGCATCCTCGACGACGAGCTGGTGCGCGGCTTCATCTCCAGCGTGATGCTGGAAGCGCGCGAGATCGGCGCCCGTGTCGGCATCCCCATCGCGCAGATGCCGGACGACCGGCACCAGGTGACCCGCAAGCTGGGCGCCTTCAAGACCTCGATGCTGCAGGACGTGGAAGCCGGCAAGCCGGTGGAGCTCGATGCCCTGGTGACTGTCGTGAAGGAGCTGGGCGAACTCACGCAGGTGCCGACGCCCTTCACCGACGCGCTGCTGGGCCTGTCGCGGCTTCACGCCAGGGTGCACGGTCTCTACTGAGTTGCCATGACGGCCCGCATCTGCGACCTGCACATCGCGCGCGAGGACACGCTGCCCACGCCGCAGACGCTGCACGAGGAGCTGCCTTGCGGCGACGAGCAGGCCGCGTCGATCGCCGCCTCGCGCGACGCGGTGCGGCGCATCCTGCGCGGCGACGACGACAGGTTGCTGGTGATTGCCGGCCCCTGCTCGGTGCACGAGCCGGCATCGGCGGTGGAATATGCCGGCCGCTTGCGCGCGCTCGCCAGGCTGCACGAGGATGCGCTGGTGGTGGTGATGCGCGTGTACTTCGAGAAGCCGCGCACCCGCATGGGCTGGAAGGGCCTGATCTACGACCCGGGCCTGGACGACACCGGCGACATCGGCGAGGGCCTGCGCGCGGCGCGCAAGCTGTTGCTCGAGTGCGCGCGCATCGGGTTGCCGGCGGCATCGGAAATCCTGGACCTGATCACACCGCAGTACTACGCCGAGCTCCTGAGCTGGGGCGCGATCGGCGCACGCACGGTGGAAAGCCCGCTGCACCGCCAGATGGCCTCGGCCCTGTCGGCGCCGCTGGGCTTCAAGAACACGACCGAAGGCGGCGTCGGCGTCGCCATCGACGCGATCCATGTCGCCGGCCAGTCGCACCGCTTTCCCAGC
>JANNMP010000369.1:0-6094 GCA_031398015.1 Burkholderiaceae bacterium | reverse complement strand
GCGCTGAAGGCCGCCGGCATTCCCACCGCCGTGCACTACCCGAAGCCACTGCACCATCAGCCGGCCTATGCCGCCGGCCACGACCCGGCCGCGCACCCGCACAGCGTGCGCGTGGCGCAGCGCGTGCTCAGCCTGCCGATGAGCGCTGACCTGGCCGAGGCCGACCAGGACCGCGTGGTGGCCGCGCTGGCCGAGGCCTGCGCGGCAGCCGCACGCTTGCCGGCGGCTGCCTGAGCGCGCGGCCCGCCAAGCCAGGCATGCGGCGCGCGGTGCTCCCCCTGCTGGCCGGCGGTGTGCTGGCCCAGGCGCTGCCGCTGCTGCTGGGGCCCTGGCTGACGCGGCTGTACAGCCCGGCCGAGTTCGGCCTGTACCACCTGTTTGCGGCGGTGGCTGCCAATGCCGCCGTGGTGGCCTGCGCACGTTATGAATTTGCGCTGCCACTGGCCTTGGCCGATGCCGAGGCCAGCGCACTGCGCGCGCTGTGCCTGCGCCTGCTGGTGGCCAGCATGGGCTTGAGCGCTGTCGCCGCCATCACCTGGGCAGCGTGGATTGGCGCGGCCTGGCCGCTGTGGTTGCCGGCGGCGGTGGGGGCGCTGGGCCTGGTGTCGCTGGCCACGCTGAACGCCACCCGGGCGCAGCGTTTCAAGCGCCTGGCTGCAGCACGCGTGCTGCAGCATGGGGGGGGTGCCGCGGCGCAACTCGGGGCCGGGCTGCTGCAGGCTGGAGTGTGGGGCTTGATCGCCGCCCCCATCGCTGCCGCACTGGCGGCGGTGGCACTGCTGGGTTGGCCAGGTCCGGCCAACGCGGCGCGCTCGCAGTGGCTGGCTGTGGCCAGGCAGCACCGCAGCTTTCCGCTGCTGAACACGCCGCATGCATTCTTGGGCGCGCTGCAAGACACGTTGGCCGTGGTGCTGGTTGCTGCCAGTCTGGGGCCCGCTGCCGCTGGTGCCTGGGGCCTGGCGCTGCGCTATTTGAAGGCACCTGCCACGCTGGTGGGCAGTGCGGTGTCGCAGGCGCTGTACCCACGCCTGGCGGCCGCGGCAGGGCAGAGCGCGGGCTGCACGGCGGCTGGCCGCGCGCTGGTGCTGCGCACTATTGGCTTGCTGGCGCTGTTGGCCGCGCCGCTGGTGGCCGGGTTGTGGTGGCTGGGGCCGGCCATGTTCCGCTGGGCCTTCGGGCCCGATTGGGCAGACGCTGGTGAGCTGGCACGCGCGCTGGCGTTGTACATCGGCCTGCATTTCGTGGCCTCGCCGCTGGGTGTGGTGACGATGGCCTGGCAGGCCCAGGCCTGGGCGCTGAAGCTGGCGCTGGTCGGCCAGGCGGTGTTCGTGGTTGCCCTTGCCGCCGGCCTGGCCTGGGGCGGGCTGCGTGGTGCGGGCTGGGCCGTGTCGTTGGCCATGGCCGCGTACTTTGGCTGGTATTTCAGCCGCCTGGCCAGCTGGCCGGTGGCGCCTTCGCCATGAGCGATGCCCCGCCCGGCCGCTGGCGCGGCCACCTCAACCGCTGGCGCCGGCGTTTCGCCCACGCGCTGTGGCAGCGTGTGGTGTTTGGTGAGTTCTCGCAAGGGCAGTGGCGGCCGTTCACCCGCATCGCCCCCAGCACCAACATCGAGTGTGAAGACCGGCTGGCCCTGGCCGACCATGTGTTCATCGGTGCCTTCAACTTCATCGAGGCCAGCGGCGGCGTGGTGGTGGGCGAGGGCGTGCAGATCACCCACCATGTCAGCATCGTCACCCACAGCTCGCACCGGGCGCAGCGGCTGCTGGGCGCGGCTTATGCCACCTGGCCGGCCAGCCGGCCGCGGCCGGGCTGGGTGGCCGGCCCGGTGCACATCGGGCCCTGGTGCTTCATCGGCCCGCACAGCCTGCTGGAGCCGGGCACACGCCTGGGCGCGGGCTGCATCGTGCGTGCCGGCAGCGTGCTGCGCGGTGAGCACCCGGCGCACAGCGTGCTGGCTGGCAACCCAGCAGTGGTGGTGGCCGATGCGCGTGATGCCGACCAGCGCTGGCTGGACGCCGACCCCGGCTTGCGCGCGCACTACGAGGCCTGGGCCGGCACCCGGCCAGCAGGCACGGCGGCCACGCCATGAGGCTGGTGCTGCTGGGCGACGGTGACAGCCCGCATCTGCTGAAGTGGGCCCGCGCGCTGGCGCCGCAGGTGGAGCTGTGGGCGGCATCGTCACGCGGCTTTGCCCCGGGCTTTGATGGTCTGGTGCCCGCCGCGCGCCGCCTGGCGCTGCACACCCAGCCGCGCTTTGAAGGTGGCAATGCCGGCTTGCTGTGCCAGTTGCCGCGCCTGGCGGCCTGGCTGCGGCAGGCCCGGCCCGACTGGATCCATGCCCACTACCTGACATCGCACGGCACGCTGGCCTGGCTGGCCACACGGCTGCTGGGCGCGCCGGGGCGGCTGGTCGGATCGGCCTGGGGCTCTGACATCCTGGTCACGCCGCAGCGCAGCGCCAGCGTGCGCTGGTTGACGCAGCGGGTGCTGCGCGCCTGCGTGCTGACCACCAGTGATTCACAGGTGATGGCGGCGCAAATGCGCGCGCTGGGCGCTGCCGAGGTGATGACCTTCCCGTTCGGTTTGGACGTGCTGCCGCCGCTGCCGCCGGCTGGTATCAAGCAAGACCATCTGGTGTTTGCCAACCGCGCGTTGGAGCCTGCCTACAACCCTGGCGATGTGCTGCGCCTGTTTGCGCGCCTGCACGCTGCCTGGCCCGATGCCCGGCTGGTGGTGGCCAATGATGGATCGCTGCGCACCCAGCTTGAACATGACGCGGCCAGCGCCGGCCTGGCCGGCAGCGTGCAGTTTGTCGGCCGCCTGGACGCTGCCACCCAGGCCGGCTGGTATGCCCAGGCGCGCTGGTATGCCAGCCTGCCGCGCAGTGATTCGGTGTCGGTGTCGGTGCTGGAAGCGCTGGCCCATGGCTGCATCCCCTTGCTGTCAGACTTGCCGGCCAACCACGAGCTGGTGCACCATGGCGACAACGGCTGGGTATTGCCAAGCGGTCACTTGCCCAACGGCGCCGACCTGCAGCCACTGCTGCAGCGCGCCGACATGATCGCCGCTGCCAACCATGCCTGGGTGGCGCGGCATGCGATGTTCGGCCCCTGCGTCAGCGCCTTTCTGGCGCGGCTGCGTGCGCTGGACACTGCACACAGCCTGCGGCCGTGAGCGGCTTGGGCAATGAACATCCTCTACCTCAACCACTATGCCGGCAGCCCGGCGCTGGGCATGGAATACCGGCCCTACCATCTGGCGCGTGAATGGGTGCGCGCCGGCCACCGGGTGTTGGTGCTGGCGGCCAGCTTCTCCCATGTGCGCACGCACCAGCCGCGCCCGGGTGACGAGACCATCGACGGCATCGCCTACCGCTGGCTGCCCACCCCCGCCTACCAGGGCAACGGCGCGGGCCGGGTGTGGAACATCTGGCGCTTCCTGGCTCAGGTGTGGCGCCAGGCACAGCGCCTGGTGGACGAGTTCCAGCCCGACGCGGTGATTGCCAGCAGCACCTACCCGATGGACATCTGGGTGGCACGGCGCATCGCCAGGCTGGCCCGCGCCAAGCTGGTCCATGAAGTCCATGACCTGTGGCCGCTGAGCCCGATCGAGCTGTCAGGCATGTCACCGCGCCACCCCTTCATCCGCCTGTGCCAGGCCGCTGAAGATGCCGCCTGCCGCGATGCCGATGTGGTGGTCAGCATGTTGCCCAAGGTGGCCACGCACATGGCAGCGCATGGCCTGGACTTGCGCAAACTGCACATCGTGCCCAACGGCATATCGCCTGATGACTGGCAAGGCACACCGGTGCCGCTGCGCGCCGATGTGGCGCAGGCCATCGCCGCAGCGCGCGCCGCTGGCCGCACGCTGGTGGGCTATGCCGGGTCGATGGGCCTGCCCAATGCGCTGCACGTGCTGCTGGACGCGGCCAGGTTGCTGCAAGACCAGCCGCTGGCCTTCGTCATGGTCGGCGATGGCCATGAGCGTGCGCGCCTGGCGCAACGTGTGGCCAGTGACGGCCTGGCCAACGTGGCGCTGCTGCCGCCCATCCCCAAGGCCGAGATCCCCGCACTGCTGGCCGCCATCGACATTGCCTACATCGGCTGGCAGCGCGTGCCGATCTACCGCTTCGGCATCGCGCCAAACAAGCTGATGGACTACATGATGGCCGGCTGCTGCGTGCTGCACAGCGTGGACGCCGGCAACGACCCGGTGGCCGACAGTGGCGGCGGCCTGACGGTGGCGCCCGAATCGGCCGCCGCCGTGGCTGCCGGCTTGCGCCAACTGGCCGCGCTGCCGGCGGCCGAACGTGCTGCCATGGGCCAGCGGGGCAGGGCATATGTTCTGGCCCACCACAGCTGGCCGGTGCTGGCGCAGCGCTTCATCAACGCCATCCAGCCATGAGCGAACCACCACCCGACGAAACCCACGCCGTGGCCGAGCGCTATGCCCGCCGCAGCACGCCCGGCCGCTACAGCATGCTCAAGCCCGACGTGTGGCACAGCGTGCAAGAGCGCCAGCGCGCGATGCTGCGCCTGCTGGTGCAGCAGGGCCTGACCGACCTGGCCCACCTGCGCGTGCTGGAGGTGGGCTGCGGCGCCGGTGGCAACCTGCTGGAGCTGCTGCGCCTGGGCTTTGCGCCGCAGCACCTGGCGGGGGTGGAGCTGTTGCCAGAGCGGCTGGCCATGGCGCGCCAGGTGCTGCCAGCAGCCGTCACGCTGTGGGCTGGTGACGCCAGCGCGCTGGACATCGCCCCCGGCAGCTGCCACATCGTGCTGCAGTCCACCGTGTTCAGCTCGCTGCTGGATGGTGGCTTCCAGCAAACACTGGCCGCTGCAATGTGGCGCTGGGTGGCACCGGGCGGCGGTGTGCTGTGGTATGACTTCACCGTCAACAACCCACGCAACCCCGATGTGCGCGGGGTGCCGCTGGCGCGGCTGCGGCAGTTGTTTCCGCAGGCCGTGGCCAGCCACCAGCGCGTGACGCTGGCGCCGCCAATTGCCCGTGCGGTGTGTGCGCTGCACCCGGGGCTGTACCCGGTGTTCAATGCCCTGCCGCTGCTGCGCACCCATGTGCTGGCCTGGCTGGCCAAACCCGGCACCAGATAATCCCGGCATGGCTGACCCGTTCCTTCCATTCCTTCCATTCCTTCCATTCGCCCTGCCCGAGATCGGTGAAGACGACATTGCCGAGGTGGTCGACACCTTGCGCAGCGGCTGGGTCACCACCGGCCCCAAGGCAAAGCGCTTCGAGGCCGATTTCAAGGCCTTTCTCGGCGATGCCGGCGATGACACCGACGGCCTGCACTGCATTGCCGTCAACTCGGCCACAGCCGGCCTGCACTTGGCGCTGGAGGCCATCGGCATCGGCCCGGGCGACGAGGTGATCACCACCACCCACACCTTCACCGCCACCGCCGAAGTGGTGCGCTACCTGGGCGCGGATGTGAAGCTGGTGGACATCGACCCCGCCACGCTGAACATCGACCCCGCGCTGGTTGCAGCGGCAATCAGCCCACGCACCAAGGCCATCATCCCGGTGCACTACGCTGGCCTGGCGGCGGACATGCCGGCCATCCTGGCCATCGCCCGCCAGCACGGCCTGAAGGTGGTGGAAGACGCTGCCCATGCCCTGCCCAGCACCAGCGCCGGGCAGCGCGTGGGCACGCTTGGCCAGCGCCGCATTGCGTGTCACCAGCATGCCGCCTTCACCGGTGGTGATGGTCTTGTTGGCGGAGAAGCTGAACACCGTGGCGTCACTGGCCAGGGTGCCGACGAGCTTGCCGCCGCAGGTGGCCGGCAGCGCGTGGGCCGCGTCCTCGACCACGCCGAGGCCGTGCCGGCGCGCGACGTCGAGGATCGCCGCCATGTCGGCCGCCAGGCCGCCGTAGTGCACCGGCAGGATGGCGCGCGTGGCCGGCGTGATGGCCGCGGCCACCCGAGCCGGATCGATGTTGAGGGTGGCCGGATCGATGTCGACCAGCTTGACGTCCGCGCCCAGGTAGCGCACCACCTCGGCGGTGGCGGTGAAGGTGTGGGTGGTGGTGATGACCTCGTCGCCCGGGCCGATGCCGAGTGCTTCAAGGGCCAGGTGC